>CASDWR010000152.1 GCA_949284665.1 uncultured Rikenellaceae bacterium
ATCGATAAGGAGGGAGCTAATCCCGATCATATCAAGGAGCAACTTGCCAATATGAACTATTTGGTCGAGGACTGGGGAGGCAAGTATCAGTCACAGGAAATTTCGGCCAAGAAGGGATTGAATCTCGACAAGTTGCTCGAGAAGGTGCTGCTCGAGGCCGAATTTCTTGACTTGAAAGCCAATCCGAATCGGAAAGCGACGGGTGCGGTCATCGAATCGTCGCTCGATAAGGGACGCGGATATGTGGCAACGGTGCTCGTACAGAATGGAACCCTTCATGTTGGAGATGTGATACTTTCGGGTATCCATTCGGGACGTGTGAAAGCCATGTTCAATGAATATGGACAGAAGGTGGAGGCAGCGCCTCCTTCCACGCCGGTGTTGGTGCTTGGCTTGAACGGGGCTCCGCAGGCCGGAGATACGTTCAATGTGATGGATGACGATAAGAGCGCCCGTGAGATTGCCAATAAGCGCGAACAGTTGCAACGTATGCAAGGACTTCGTACACAGAAACATGTAACCCTTGACGAGATTGGCCGCCGTATTGCGATTGGAAACTTTAAAGAGCTTAATATCATTGTTAAGGGTGATGTGGATGGTTCGGTTGAGGCTATGGCCGACTCTCTGATTAAACTCTCGAAAGAAGAGGTGCAGGTGAATGTGATTCACAAAGCGGTCGGACAGATTTCCGAGTCGGACGTACTACTTGCTGCGGCCTCCAATGCCATCATTGTCGGTTTCCAGGTACGGCCTTCTGTCAGCGCCCGTAAACTGGCCGAGAAGGAGGAGATCGAGATACGTCTCTATTCGATTATCTACGATGCGATCAACGATATTAAAGATGCAATTGAAGGTATGTTGGCTCCGGTTACGAAGGAGGAGATCGTATGTTCGGTAGAGGTGCTCGAGGTGTTCAAGATCAGCAAGGTAGGCGCTGTTGCCGGATGTATTGTCCGGGAAGGCAAGATCACTCGTAACACCGCAATCCGTGTGATTCGTGACGGTATCGTGGTGTATACCGGGAAACTCGGCTCCCTGAAGCGTTTCAAAGACGATGTGAAAGAGGTAACCTCCGGTATGGAGTGTGGCCTGAATATCGAGAATTATAATGATATCAAGGTCGGAGATATGGTCGAAGGTTACGAGGTGGTCGAGGTGAAACGATAGAACAATCTTGTGATCGATCGCTAATGAGAAAAGGGTTGCAGACTACTGAGGACTGCAACCCTTTTTCTTTTATCAAGCCGAAGGGGACTGCTATATGAATCTGCCTACTCTTTCTCGTGGTGTTGGGAAGGCAACTCCATCTCTTCCAGTCTGGCTACCGGTGCAACGTCGAGCGTAGAGAATTGGTTGTTCATGTAACGGTGGTATCCCGTCATGGCGATCATGGCAGCATTGTCCGTCGTGAATTTAAATTCCGGGAGGAATGTCCTCCATCCGCGTTTTTTCCCTTCGGAAACGATACCTTTTCGCAGCCCTGAATTGGCCGATACGCCTCCTGCGATGGCAATGTCCTTGATTTTGTACTCCTTGGCTGCTTTAATCAGTTTATTCAACAGAATCTCTACAATCGTATATTGCAACGAGGCGCAGAGATCGGCCTTGTTCTTTTCGATGAATTCCGGGTCTTGAGCCATTTCGTCCCGCAAGAAGTAGAGAAACGAGGTTTTCAACCCACTAAAACTGTAATCGAAATCGTCTACCGAGGGCTTTGCGAATTTGAACCGTTTCGGATCACCCTCCTGAGCCAGTTTGTCGATTACCGGCCCTCCCGGATAGGGAAGCCCCATGACTTTGGCGCACTTATCGAATGCCTCGCCTGCGGCATCGTCGATCGTTGTGCCGATGATCTCCATGTCGAGATAGTCTCTCACCAATACGATCTGGGTATGTCCTCCGGAGACGAGCAGGCAGAGAAATGGAAACGCCGGGTGAGGCAACTGGCGGTCGGGCAGGTCGATAAAATGCGACAGAATGTGCCCTTGTAGATGATTTACCTCCACCATTGGAATGTCCTTGGCGATGGCAAGGCCTTTGGTGAAAGATACCCCCACCAGCAGCGAACCCAGTAACCCCGGTCCTCGTGTGAATGCAATGGCATCCACGTCGTCGATAGTGATCCCGGCCTCTTTGAGAGCCGTGTCCACTACGGGGATGATGTTTTGCTGATGCGCCCGCGATGCGAGTTCGGGAATCACCCCTCCATATTTGACGTGAACCTGCTGACTGGCAATGACATTCGACAATAATACATTGTTGCGCAGAACGGCGGCCGACGTATCGTCGCAAGAAGACTCGATTCCCAATATAGTAATATCCATCAGGCTATTTATTATTTGACTTTTATTCGTAAATTTGTTGCTTATATGAAGCATATTCTGTGGGCAAAGTTATAAAAATATTGGTTTCGTGCGTCTCCGCGGTGATATTAGCCATCATAATATTGCCGCTTGTTGTGACGCTGTTGCTCCATTTGCCTCCTGTACAGAATTATTTGGCCCGGAAAGCGACCGATATAATCAGTCGTAAATTGGAAACGCGGGTCTCTATCGACCGGATTCACATGAAACTCTTTACCGGTCTTGCCGTCGACGGTTTTTATGTGGAGGACTATCGACAGGATACGTTGCTGTATGTGAATCGAGTCGAGGTGGATGTTCTTCGTCGGGGCATTTTTCAAGGCAATCTTGCCCTGGGGGATGTAAAGGTCTCGGGCGTGCGTTTTTTTATGGAACAGACTCCTGCTGGAATCTCCAACCTGAAACAGATCCTTCTGAAATTGAAGAGAGAGCGTAAAAAGGAGCGTAAGGGAAATTTTCGTCTTACTGCCTCCTCGGTCAGTGTACGGGATATGGCTTTCAAATTCCGTAAGAATCAGTATATTCCCAGGGAGTACGGGGTGAATTTTACGGATGTCGATGTGCCTGAATTGAATGTGGAGACGGAGAATCTTTCCGTGGTGGGGGATAGTATCTCGATGCGCATACGCGATATTTCACTCAACGAGAAGAGCGGATTTGCCGTGAATGCCTTGGCTTGTCGTACATTTTCGGTTTCTGGCAGCGGTCTTAGGTTTGATCGGCTGCATGTTCGGCTGCCCGACTCGGAGTTGAACATGGACTATTTCCGGATGTTGTATGCAGATTGGAAAATGCAGGATTTTTTGCGCACCGTGCGTATGGAAGCCCGAATCTCCCGTTCGAAGGTGAGTTTTCAGTCGATTGCCTATTTTGCTCCCCGACAGCGGACATGGTTTACCTCTTTCGAGGAGGTGGAAGCCACGGTCAACGGTCCCATTGCGGATATGTCGGGTGAAATTCTCCATGCTCGTGTGGGCGATACGGAGGTCGCCCTGAAATATACCATGACCGGCATTCCGGATATAGAAAATACCCGTTTCGATTTCCAAGTCGACAATCTTGAGACCGATGCCGATGATATCAAGGCATTGGTCGCCGACATTACCCATCGTTCGATGGAAGAACCGCTGATGGAGAAGTTGAGGAACCTGGGCAAGATACGGCTTTCCGGACATTTCGATGGCCTATTGGCTCGTTTTACTGCTAATGCTGCGTTGAAAACTGCAGAGG
>CASDWR010000153.1 GCA_949284665.1 uncultured Rikenellaceae bacterium
GACCGATTGTGGGAGGCACTTTGGAAGGCAGGAGAGGAGTTCGGCCTGAAAAACATCGGACTCGGTGCCCGTGACACCCTGAGGCTCGAAAAAGGATTCTGCCTCTATGGAAACGATATCGACGACACGACATCACCCATCGAGGCGGGACTCGGTTGGATCACCAAATTCGCTGAAGGGAAAGAGTTCATCGACAGGCCCCTACTTGAACGCCAAAAAGCGGAAGGCGTAACTCGGCGTCTGGTAGGATTTCGCATGGTCGAACGCGGAATACCTCGTCACGGATACACTCTCGCAGACGCTGCAGGTTCGAAGATAGGAATGGTCACGTCGGGTACCATGTCGCCGTGCCTTAAAGTGGGGATAGGCCTGGGATACGTACAGAGCGGATATGCCGCACAAGGTGCGGAAATCTTCGTATCGATTCGGGAAAAACTCGTCCGTGCCGAGGTCATCAAATTGCCTTTTGTATAGTCGGTGCGAGAAATCCGCAGCAGTCCGGATTGTGGACAATGTCGATGGACAAAATGGTGGAAACCGCAAATAAAAACATGGATGCAAAGATGCAAGAGGTGCTTGAATTCCTGAAGGAGTTGCAACGCAACAACAATCGTCCGTGGTTCGAAAGCCACAAATCCCTTTATCGCCGGATGCAAGGTGTTTTCGATGCTTTCACAGAGCAATTGATCGGAGCCGTAGCGTCGTTCGATCCTTCGGTGGGCAATCTTTCGGTAAAGGATTGCACTTACCGGATTTACCGAGATGTTCGTTTCAGCGAAGACAAAAGTCCATACAAGACCCATTTCGGTGCTTTCATTTGTCGCGGGGGCAAGAAATCGGGTTATGCCGGCTATTATTTTCATGTGGAACCGGCAGGCAATGTTTATCTCGGCGGATCACTGTTGGCTGCCGGACATTATCGTTACGAACCGAACGAATTGCGAAGCATCCGTGAGGATATCTGTTATGGAAGCGGCGATGCTTTTGACCGCGCCGTACGAAAGGCCGAAGGGTTCGAACTCGAAACGGCAGACCGCCTGAAGCGGGTCCCGACGGGATTTCCGGCGGATTCTCCCTATGCGGAGTATCTGAAGTACAGGAATTATTGCCTTTTGCATCCCGTAGACGAATCATTCGTCACAACGGATGATTTGTTGGAACGTACAGTCGAGATGTTTCGGACAACCCGTGATTTCGTACTTCTGTTGAACCGGGCGATCGATTTTGCACGGGAAGAGATGTGATTCCGATGCATCCCGCATCCGTCCTGCAGAAACCGGAAAATCCATCGGAAATGGAGCGAAGGTCGAATCTCAAGGGACATGCTTCAGACAAAGGATCGCGGTTCCATGAAAGACGGGGCCAACCTTTTGGAAGTTTGGCCCCGTGTCTTTTCGTTTTTTATTCCCCCCGTCTGCACGCATTTTATTTTTCCAGTGCCAGATCGAGCACCTCCTCGTTGGTGCGTACATAATGGAATGTAAGTCCCTTGATATACTCTTCCTTTATTTCGGCAATATCCTTCCGGTTGTCTTCGCTCATGATGAGCTGGGTAATTCCAGCCCGTTTTGCAGCAAGAATCTTTTCCTTGATTCCACCGACAGGCATCACTCTTCCGCGTAAAGTTGTCTCGCCGGTCATGGCAATACGCTCACGGACTTTACGTCCCGTATATGTCGACACAATCGAGGTAACCATCGTAATGCCGGCACTCGGACCATCTTTTGGGATAGCCCCTTCCGGTACATGGATGTTGATATCGAATTTCTCGAACAACTCCTTGTCGATATTCAACTCCCGATAATGGGCCTTTGTCCATTCCAATGCGATCGTGGCAGATTCTTTCATCACATCGCCCAAATTACCTGTTAGGCTGAGTACGCCTTTGCCCGGACTCAATACCGATTCGATATAGAGAATGTCGCCTCCCACTTCCGTCCATGCCAGACCTGTGACCACACCGACCATCCCACCAATTTCGTATTTCTCATTCTGGAATTTCGGCATCCCCAGAATTTTTTCTACATCTTCGGCAGTAATTTCAGGTTTGAAATCCTCTCCGAAGCCGATGTTTTTGGCGCGATGGCGGGCAATCTTGGCCAAATGTTTGTCGAGTGTCCGCACTCCGGCTTCCCGAGTGTACTCGGAAATGATTTTTTCCATTACCTCGGGTGAAATGGTCAAATCCTCGGCCGGTACACCATGTGCCGCCAATTGTTTGGAAAGCAAATGACGGGTGGCGATCTCCACTTTTTCCTCCATGATATAACCCGGGATATTAATCATCTCCATACGGTCGCGCAATGCGGGATTGATATTTCCCACGTTGTTGGCCGTAGCAATGAACAACACCTTCGAAAGGTCGTATTCGGTATCGAGATAGTTGTCATGAAACGTGGTGTTCTGTTCGGGATCGAGCACTTCGAGCAAAGCGGACGCTGGATCGCCGTGGTTCCCCATACCCACCTTGTCTACCTCATCGAGAATGATGACCGGATTGGAAGAGCCGCATCGTTTGATTGTCTGGATAATCCGTCCGGGCATCGCGCCGATGTAGGTACGACGATGGCCGCGAATTTCCGCTTCGTCGTGCAACCCACCCAACGAAATACGACCGAACTTACGACCCAGCGACTCGGCAACCGATTTCCCGAGCGAAGTTTTACCAACCCCCGGAGGCCCGTACAAACAGAGTATGGGGGACTTGAGATCGCCTTTGAGTTTAATGACGGCCAGGTGTTCGAGAATACGTTCCTTGACCTCATCGAGGCCGAAATGATCGTCATCCAGCCGCTTCCGTGCACGAGCAAGGTCAAGGTTGTCTTTTGTACACTCGTTCCATGGCAGTTCGAGCATCAGTTGCAGATAGGTCATCTGTACCGAATATTCCGCCACGGCTGGATTGAGCCTTTCCAGTTTGCCCAACTCTTTTTCGAAGAGTTCGGCAGTCTCTTTGTTCCACTTTTTCTTGGCAGCCTTTTCTCGCATCTGGGCAATTTCAGCATCGTCGTTGGCTCCCAATTCATCCTGAATGGTTCGGATCTGCTGTTGCAGAAAATACTCTTTCTGCTGTTGGTCTATATCCTGTTTTACCTTGCTCTGGATTTTGTTTTTGAGTTCGACGAGTTGCTGTTCACGCACCAGAATCTCCAACAGGCGGCGGGCACGTGCCAACAGGCCGGGCGCCTCAAGCAGGTGTTGACGATCGACATCCTCGAAATCCATATTCGAGCAGATAAAATTGATGATGCCGCGTTTGCTGTCGATATTCTTGATGGCGAACGAAGCCTCTTTCGGAATAGCTGGAGATATATTGATGATATTCAGTGCCACATCCCGGATCGACTCGACCAGAGCTTCGAACTCGATGTTGTTGACATCGGGAGTAGCGTCACGCAAGGCTGTCACCGATGCAGTGAAA
>CASDWR010000154.1 GCA_949284665.1 uncultured Rikenellaceae bacterium
GACTCTTATAATCCGGCACCGTATACTCACCGGCCAAACGCTCGGCCTCCAATTTTTCCAACGCGTTGCACAAATCATAACTCGTCAGGTCGGGAACCTCCAACGTAAGGCTGCCGGTATAGGTAACACGTTGTTCGTTACCCATCAACCGTTTGGTCTCGATTACGATCACACCATTGGCGGCTTTCGAACCGTAAAGCGCCTTCGCTGCCGCATCTTTCAGAACCGTCATACTCTCAATACGGTTCATATCCATATCCATGACATTCTCAAGCGTCGTCTCAAAACCGTCGAGAATGAAAAGCGGCTGGTTCGGTTGATTCTGATAGTTGCTTCGGATGGATGACGACGACACGTCCGTCGGGAAACTCGATGTTCCACGCATCGAAATCGACGGCAAATTGTTCGGGTTGGATCCTGCAGCAAGGTCGGCCGGCATATAAATGCTCGGACTCAAAATCTTTAAACTCTCCAACGCATTCTGGTTACCTGCCCGTGTCAATTCCTTGGCTGTAATGGTCGAGGCGGATCCGGTATAACTCTCCGCCTTGCGGGTATAAACTCCGGTTACCACAACCTCTTCGACAGCCAGTTCCTCCACTTCCATACGAACCAGTTGCGCATCCCTTATGGCAACCATTTTCGTCTTGTATCCCACAAACGAAAAACGAAGCGAGTCGCAATCCCTTGGAACAAGAATTCGATAATCTCCTTTAGTGCCAGTCACCGTTCCACCTGAAGTGTTGGGAATTCCCACGTTGACTCCTACAAGAGGTCGACTTCTCTCGTCCAAAACGACTCCGGAAACAGAAATTCTCTGTTGTGCAGAAACGATACTAACAGTGAAAAGACATACCAGTAACGGTATGGCCATACGTATTTCCCCCCCCCATTTTTTGGGTATCATACGCAAAGATGGTAAGGAAAACTTCGTGTAAAGCTTCTTCATAAACCCATTTTATAAGATTAACAATACGATTATCAGGAACATATATGCAATACTAACATCGCTAATGCAGATATATTTCATAAAAATCGGGTGCAAGATACATTTTTTTCAGAAAAAATCGGCTATCATATTCCGTTTTTTTCATCCTTTCCGACTTTTTTACATATAAAATCTTGAAAATATTATGACGAGAAATGCCTGCTTTGACTGACAATAAAAGCTAAATAGAACAATTTTGAAGTAAAAAAGAACAAAAACAAAATGCATTTACGACCAAAAAACAAATCGGACCTCATTTGCCAAACATCTACCTCAAATTGCCGCCCGATATGCTATTTGTATTCATTCCATTTTTAAATCAGCATATCGGACAAAGGTTTCATACGCAAAAGATAAGAATCTTTTCCTATAACAATACGAATATAGCGTAACATTGCATAAAATTCCAATACCTCTACCAGAGATACAGAAAAGCATAATGTGATAAAAAAATTCCCGCGTATTTTAACCCACAGAAAAGACAAAACACTTCCCATTCATATCAACAATACATCCCCGCGCCTTACATATCTGTGTTTTTTATCTACCCGATTCCCCTTTTTAAATATTTAGTAACATCTTCTCGAGTACCGGACATACGACCGTATCCGGGATAAAAAAATAGTGTTCCCGATCCCTATGATACATTGCCCATCGTACTTGTCGAAGTCCGATGGGACATACAATCAACAGCGAATGACAACTACACGAACACCGGTAGCTGCCATTCGCTGCATGATAAAACTTATATTCAATCTTCACTTGCGGAATCTTCCACAAGAACCAATCCTATTGTTCGACAATGGTAAACCCAATGGAAGATAACGGTGAAAACCATTCGGCCGATTCATACCCTGTAGCCCCAGCAGGGACAACAACCTGCTTCGTCCCGGACACCCTGTTCCCTGCGATACTCAATGTACTGCCAACCGTACCGAAAGCGCTTGACGAAATCGTTGGCGGTGTCATACTCTCGAATGTAATCGTACCCAGTTGTGCACAATATTGAAATGCAAGATCTCCGATCGATGTCACGCTGGCTGGTATCGTAATGGAATTAAGAACCGAACAATGCATAAAACCCTGCACACCGATTGTCTGTAATGTAGCAGGCAATTCGACCGCTTCAAGCACCAAACAACCGGAAAAAGCATATGCCCCAACCGAAACGAGTCCGGCGGGAAAGTTTACATGCGTCATGGACGAACAACCCATAAATGCACCTGCACTGATTGTTGTAATATTCTGCGGTAAACTTATTCCGGCCAAATGAGTATAACGTTCCGTCATGCCCTGAAATGCAGTGGGGAAGACATCGGTTTCATAACTACATTGGCTCATGTCGATCGACACGGCAGAAGCAGTCGAAGACAATGAATTGATATACGAAACAATGGTATCGACCTGTGCCGCTGATACAGCAGCCTGTTCGGTCGTAAGAAGAGCCAGATTGGAAACGAATTGCGGCAATCCTGTCGATCCGCGCCACAACACCCAATCCGAATTACTGTCATATCGGTACTCCACAACACCGGAAACATACGCGAAAGAAGCCAATTCGGTAATGACCGAACGTGTTATGGTCAATGGCTGCTGTGTGTGCAGGGTCATGGTTCCTCCCGAAGTGTCGTTCAATGTAAAAGACAAACCAGCAGCATATGTTTGTGGCGGTACGACAATATAAAACATCTGCGGGGTATTGGAAAGCGGAGTGTCGATTCCATTCAGCGTTACACTACTGACGGCTCCCGACGCAGGCGTCAGAGTCGGTGGCCCGCTTTGTGTAATTTCCACGTCGAAAGCCCCGGAAAGAGATTCGCTTGTCGATATCACCTCGATGCTCGACAGAGTATCCGTACCGGTAACCTGTATGCCGATCACACCGCACAGATTTTGAAACGACAGTTGCGACCCATTTCCCGTCGCAGCCATCGGATTGCTTCCGGGACCGAATCCGTTCGATACGAACATCTGTTGCTGCGGTAAGTTTACACTGCATGTCCCATCACCTGCTGAGGATATCCCATCGTAAGGATAGTATGCGAAAAGCGGCGTTCCGGAAACGGTCTCCCCGGAAAACTGACCGGTAGTTGTACCGGCAGACGAAGGTTCCAGTGTATAGGCGGTTGCCTGGGATGAGGATGCTATCCAGACCCCGATCTGATCACCGGCCGACCAGATCACACTCGAACCATCGTCACCCAAAACAGTACGGGTAGTCTGATCCTGGGAGATTGCGGTCAAAGTCATGTATCCGTTCGACTCCACCGACTCATCATCCGGACGGCTGCATCCGAATGAGACCCAGCACAACGTCATAAAGCAATAAAAAATGTTTTTCCAATTCATAACCATATTCAGGAATTCCACGGATCGACTTCCTCGCGTGAAAAAGTGTCTCCGTCGGCCCCGGTAACGGACGCGGCGAATCCGCTTTCACTTCGAACCTCGCACGTTTCCAGCGACGGTGCAGTATAAGTCTCTCTCATATTCATAACGATTTTTCATGTCGAACCAAGCAAAACTTATACCATTACCATTCCCCGATATGCGCTTTTTCGGTTCCCCGGTCCGAAAATACCGACGGACATATCTTCAAAAAAGCACCCGGCTCTTTGGTTTTTCGTTTGACGATCACTACTTTTATGCGTCAAACCATACCGAAATGGAAGTAAAAATCGAAGAGAGTTGGCGATGCCTGTTACAATCCGAATTCGAC
>CASDWR010000155.1 GCA_949284665.1 uncultured Rikenellaceae bacterium
AACTACTAACCCAAACTTAAATAAATGAAGAAACCTTTTAGCCGTATGCCCTTGCGGGCCTACGACGCCGGATTAAAAGACAAAGAGCGTGCCAAATTGCCTCACTCCCCGCTCCGGCTTTCTGCATTTACTATAATAACGTCCGAAATAAAGATTAATTGTCCGGGGCCCAAGAAATAATCGTGTTTTTTCAAAAGATTTTTCGTTTTTGCACAGATGTTGCATGAAGCATGCAGACAATAAAACCGAAAAAGCATGAAAAAATTTTTACTCATTGCCATCGCGACGATTTTCTCCGTCGCACTGCTCAAAGCCGGCGACGAAAGACACATTACCTTCCAACAACTGCCGGCTCCGGCACAGACGTTTATAAAAAACTATTTCTCCGTCAACGACATCGCTTCGGTCAAAATAAGACACGACCGTATGAAAGAGTACAAGGTCCTCTTCAAAAACGGGAGCAAGGTCGATTTCGATGCCCATGGCGAATGGATCAAAATCAAAACCCGCGACAAGGGAATTCCCAAAAAGGCAATTCCAGTACATGTACTGGTATATGTTCACGAAAACTATCCGCAAAATCTCATCATGGAGATCGAACGGCACGGGAAACGCCACACCGTCGAACTGTCAAACGGCATAGAATTGAAGTTCAATTCAAAGGGTGAACTTGTAAAAATAGACGACTGACACGCTCGTGTGCCACATACGAAAAACACCGCCCCGCACGCTTGGGACGGTGTTTTTCATCTGCGGGGAATCGGGGTCACAGGGAAAGCCGTAGTATTCCTATCCATTAATCCCGTCACTTTGCGGGAACCGCTCTTATTTGCCATACGAGGATAAATTTCTCTTCCGGGGATCGGGAACTCGCCTCCGTTATCAGACTACCTCGAACCCGCCCCGCAAGGAGATTCTCACCCAATTAATTCATACCCCCATCCGCAGGGATTTACCGGGTAAGTTTGGTTCGATAGGCTGCCGAATATTTTCCACGTGCCATCGCTGCCAGTTTGTTACGGATCAACGTTCGGCGCAAGGGCGACAGGTGATCGGTGAAAACCACACCATCAATATGGTCATACTCATGCTGCACGGCACGTGCCCGCCATCCATCCAGTTCTTCGTCATGGGGCGTAAAATGCTCGTCGAAATAGCGGATGCGTATCCTCTCGGGACGATACACCTCCTCGTGCAAACCGGGCAACGACAAACAACCCTCTCCCATCAATACCTCCTCGTCCGAAACCTCATAAATCTCAGGGTTCACGAAAACCCGCCTGAATCCGCCAGCCGCCGGATCGTCCGAGGCAAAAGGCGAAACATCAACCACAAAAAGCCGCAGACTCTTCCCGATCTGAGGAGCAGCAAGGCCCACCCCGTCCGAAGCATACATCGTCTCGAACATGTCTGCAACCAACTGTTCCAGATTCGGATACTCCTGTGTCACAGGCTCCGCCTCACTTCGGAGAACCGAAGAACCATAAATATAAATCGGATATACCATAACCGCCTGTTTTTTATTATCTTTTTTTCTTCATCTCATCGTATGCCCTGCTCTCCATAAAATCCTGAAGGATGATCGTGGCGCTGATACGGTCGACAACCGCCTTGTCACGTCGCCGCATTTTCGACATTCCACCGTCAAGCATTGCCTTGTGAGCCAGCACCGATGTAAAACGTTCGTCGAAATAAACCACTTCGAGTTCCGGGAATTCACGTCGCAGCCGCGCCACAAACGGTTCGATCAGACCAAACGATTCACTCGGTTCCCCATCCATGCGCAACGGCTTCCCCACGACAATCAGTTCCACATCGTTCGTGGCAAGGTAACGCTTCAAATAGGTCATCAATCCGACCGTGGCAACCGTATCCAAAGCCCCCGCAATCAGATGCAACGGATCACTGACCGCCAGCCCCGTACGTTTCGCTCCGAAATCTATCGCCAAAATTCTACCCATTTTTCCGAAAAACGTATTTTCCGTATGCAAAGGTACGTTTTTATACGAACGTTTGAAAAAATATTCCTACATTTGTAAATTATTGCAATATTCGAAACTTCATTCGATTTACACAAATTCAACCGAAACAAATGACACAGGACGAACTATTCAAAAAACTGGTCGCACATTCGAAAGAGTACGGATTCATTTTCCCCTCAAGTGAGATTTACGACGGTTTGAGTGCCGTATACGATTACGGACAAATGGGCGTGGAGCTGAAAAACAACATAAAAAAATATTGGTGGGATTCGATGGTCAAGCTGCACGACAACATCGTAGGGATCGATGCAGCTATTTTCATGCATCCCCGTACCTGGGAAGCCTCGGGTCACGTGAGTGCCTTCAACGATCCTTTGATCGACAACCGAGACTCCAAAAAACGGTACCGCGCCGATGTACTCCTTGAAGAGTGGCTGGCCAAACAGGATGAGAAAATCGAAAAAGAGGTAGCCAAAGCACGCAAACGCTTCGGCGACAGCTTCGACGAAACGCAGTATCGCAATACCAGTCCCCGGGTGCTCGAAACAGCAGCCAAACGCGACGAGATCCATCGCCGGATGGTCCAGGCCATGAACGATAACGACCTGAACGAATTACGGCAATTGATCCTCGACTGCGAAATCGTATGTCCCATATCCGGAACACGCAACTGGACAGAAGTACGCCAGTTCAACCTGATGTTCGAAACCAAAATCGGTTCGGTAAGCGAAGGAGCCAGCACCATCTACCTGCGCCCCGAAACCGCACAGGGCATATTCGTCAATTTCCTCAACGTACAGAAAACCGGCCGTATGAAGATCCCCTTTGGTATCGCACAGATCGG
This sequence comes from uncultured Rikenellaceae bacterium, assembly GCA_949284665.1. GTDB lineage: Bacteria > Bacteroidota > Bacteroidia > Bacteroidales > Rikenellaceae > Tidjanibacter. The sequence continues at coordinate 2,827 of CASDWR010000155.1, forward strand.
CAAGGCTTTCCGCAATGAAATCGTCGCACGACAGTTCATTTTCCGCATGCGGGAATTCGAACAGATGGAAATGCAGTTCTTCGTACGACCGGGCGAAGAGATGAAGTGGTGGAACAAGTGGAAAGAGACTCGCATGAGCTGGCATCGCGCCCTCGGTTTCGGAGACGACAATTACCGCTTCCACGACCACGAAAAACTCGCCCACTACGCCAATGCGGCCACCGATATCGAATTCAATTTCCCATTCGGATTCAAGGAAGTGGAGGGAATCCATTCCCGTACCGATTTCGATCTGGGGAACCACCAAAAATTCTCAGGACGGAAAATACAGTACTTCGATCCGGAAACCGGCGAAAGTTATGTCCCCTATGTCGTAGAGACTTCCATCGGTGTCGACCGAATGGTTCTTCAGGTACTTTCAGCTGCCTATCGGGAAGAAAAACTCGACAACGGAGAAGATCGTGTCGTATTGGCAATCCCTGCACCGCTCGCACCGGTCAAAGCAGCCATTCTCCCGCTCGTCAAGAAAGACGGACTCCCCGAAATGGGCCACCGTATCAAAGATATGCTCAAATACGACTACAACGTCCAGTACGACGAGAAAGACAGCATCGGGAAACGTTACCGCCGACAGGATGCCATCGGTACCCCGTTCTGCATAACCGTCGATCACCAAAGCCTCGAAGATGACACGGTTACCGTACGTCAACGCGATACGATGGAGCAACAACGTGTCGCCATATCCGAATTGCCCGCTCTTATCGAACAGGCTGTCGGACTGCGTCGGCTTTTCGACAAGATCATTTAATCCCGTCGCACAATGCTCAAGACCGCTCTCTTCCCCGGATCGTTCGATCCTTTTACGCTCGGGCATCAGGCAATCGTCGCCGACGGGCTGAAAATCTTCGACCGAATCATAATCGGTATCGGTTCGAATAACGATAAACGCGGCCTGCTCACCACAGAAAATCGGAAACGGCTCATCGATGACATTTACAAGGACAACAACCGGGTCGAGACCGTCGTCTACGAAGGCCTGACCGGCACTTTCTGTCGCCGCATGGGAATCTCGTTCCTGCTGCGCGGCATGCGCAACACGGTAGACTACGAGTACGAACGGAACATGATGCTCATAAACCAAAGACTGTTCCCGGAAATAACCACCGTGCTGCTCTTTACTCCTCCGGCCTTCGTGGCCATCTCTTCGAGCATGATCCGCGAGATCCTCGCCTTCGGCGGCGACCCCACGGAACTGATGCCCCAAAACATCGACATTACCAACTATCTATAAACTTCAACCGCAAATCGTCATGAAATTCACTGCCGAAATGTTGGCCGCCGCACTGGGCGGAGAGGTAATCGGGAACAAGGAGACCGAGGTCTCCACGTTCGCCAAAATTGAGGAAGGACATCCGGGAGCGCTCTCTTTCCTGGCCAATCCGAAATACGAACATTACATCTATACGACCGCATCGTCGATCGTCATCGTCAACAAATCGTTCGAACCGCAACAATCGGTCGCAGCAACACTGATCAAGGTGGACGATGCATACGCCTGTTTCGCCAAACTGTTGGAACTCTATGTAGCCAACAAACCGCGCAAAAAAGGTGTCAGCGATAAGGCTGTTATCGATGCGTCGGCCGAAATCGGACAGAATTGTTATGTGGGGGCCTATGCCGTCATCGACTCGGGAGCGAAGGTCGGTGACGGAAGTTGCATCTTCCCCCATGTCTACCTCGGCGACGGGGTGCGTGTCGGACGGAACTGCACCATCAATGCGGGTGTTAAAATTTATGAAGGCTGCGTAGTGGGTGACAATGTCATCATCCATGCCGGAGCAGTCATTGGTGCCGATGGATTCGGTTTCGCACCGAACGAAAATGGAGAATATTCCAAAATTCCACAGATCGGCAACGTGGTGATCGAGGATGACGTAGAGATCGGGGCCAACACCTGCATCGATCGTGCCACCATGGGATCGACCATCATACACAAAGGGGTCAAACTGGACAATCTGATTCAGATCGGCCACAACGTAGTGATCGGAGAGAACACGGTCAGTGCCGCACAAGCAGGCATCGCCGGCACGAGTAAGGTGGGAAGCAACTGCATGTTGGGCGGACAAGTGGGAATCGCCGGTCACCTCCACATCGGTGACCGTGTACAACTCGCGTCCAAAAGCGGCATTTCCAACAACGTGGCCGATGGCGAAGTGATGATGGGTTATCCCGCCCTGCCTGTCTCGAAGTTCCACCGTGCGAATGCCGTTTTTCGCAATCTGCCCGAACTGAGCAAAACGGTCTCGAAACTGGAAAAAGAGTTGAAACAACTGCTCGATGCCGAAAAATAGCAACGGCTTTTCGCAGACATGCGGAAACCGACACACGCTTTTACAATCGCCAATGCCGCAACAAAACGCCGCACGCATCATCATGGGTATCGATCCCGGCACAAACCGCATGGGGTATGGGGTACTGGATGTCCGGGACAAAAAGCCTCGGTGCATTGTCCTGGGTGATATCGACCTCGGCAAGTTGAAGGATCCGTATGAAAAACTGCACCATATTTTCGAACGGGTATCAGCATTGATAGACGCCTATACACCCGATGAGGTGGCTTTGGAGTCGCCCTTTTTCGGAGAAAACGTGCAAAGCATGCTGAAACTGGGACGGGCGCAAGGTGTTGCGATGGCCGCCGCATTACATAAGGGTTGTCCCGTATTCGAATATGCTCCGCGACGCATCAAACAGGCCATTACCGGTCTGGGCGGGGCTGCCAAGGGACAGGTAGCCGCCATGTTGAAAAACATGCTGGACATCGAATATAACCCTAAGCGACTCGACGCTACGGATGGATTGGCCGTCGCCGTATGCCACTATTTCCTCACCTCCTCGACCGTCATGCCCCTGACGTCGACACAACGCCACAAAACCTCCCGGTCAAACGACTGGAAAGATTTCCTGCAGCAAAACCCCGACCGAGTAATCAAAAACAAAAATACCAAAAACGAAAAACGATGAAAACAAAAATCCGTATCGTCTTGGCCGCGGCTGCCGTGCTGATGGCAGGTTGCGCAAAAAACACGAGCTACAAAATCACTGGGCATGTCGAAGGACTGGACGGGATGCTATATGTAGGAAACGAATGGCTGGAACCAGATTCGGTACAAGTAAACGACGGAAATATCCGTATCGACGGAAACATCGAGGAACCCATGATGTTGCAACTGGTTTCCCCGGAACATGACTGGTTTCAACTGATATTCGTCAATCCCGGGGACAAAATCCGTATCGAAGGGGATGTCGCGGAACAGACCTTCCAAATCAACGGCTCGAAACTGAATGATCTTCAAAAAGAATTCGCACGCAAAAACGATCTGCTGCAACAGGAGTATGCCGATGCCGTCTCGGACGAGGAGCGAGATGCGGTCGTTGACAAATTCAAGGCCGTAGTGAACGATGCCATTGCCGAAAACAGCGACAACGTATTCGGTGCATACACGCTGTACGCTTCGATCGAGGGAATGGAACCGGACGAAGCGGAAGCAAAAATCGCCGGATTCACCCCCGAAATGCAACAGTGCATCTATCTGACCGAAGCCGCCAAAATTGTCCAGTCGATCAAGAGAACAGCAATCGGCCAGCCTTTTACGGAGATCCGGTTGAACGACAGAAACGGCAAGCCGATCCTCCTTTCGGACCAGGGCAAAGGGTATGTGTTGATCGATTTTTGGGCATCTTGGTGCGGCCCTTGCATGGCCGAGGTCCCGTTTCTGAAAGAAGCATACGACCGCTTCCACAGCAAAGGTTTCGAAATATACGGCATCTCTCTCGACCGTGACCAAAAAGCCTGGCTCAATGCAATCGACAAACATGGGATGAATTGGATTCACGTATCTCTCATCGGCGACGAAAACAACCCGGTGACACGGGATTATAACGTGCAATACATCCCTTCGAATTTTCTCATCTCTCCCGAAGGGAAAATCGTGGCCAAAAACCTACGAGGGGAAGAACTCATCGAAAAACTCGAAGAACTTCTCTGAAAAAGGCTGATAACCGCATCCGACAATCAGCCGTTCTGCCTCCGGTCCATCAGGGAGGATCATTGGAAATACGATATGAACGACAGGTAAAACAGGGGAAGAGGAGACCGTGCCATATGACGGGATTTCCTCTTCCCCTTTCATGAGGAGGGCCGGGAACAAGCCCCCCGCATAACGAGGACAATATGCGGAACAATGAACGGTCCGGAACATAAAACCCCTGCACCTCACATATCGGCAACAGAAATCCGGTTTTTCAAACTTTTTTCGAAAAAAAATTTGCAGAGCGCACAAAAATACACTATATTTGCACTCGCAAAACGGCTCCGTAGCTTAATTGAATAGAGCATTTGACTACGGATCAAAAGGTTACAGGTTTGAGTCCTGTCGGAGTCACAGGCAATCAAGAGGTTACGCATATTGCGCAGCCTCTTTTTTTGATATGTCAGGACCTTTCCGACCGCTTCACGGAATACGATCATGTCTTACTACCGGTCGGGATTGTTATTTAGAATGTTTGCCGAAACGGGGACGGATTCCGATGAACAGTTCGTAGTTCTGACGGGGCATCGGACGGGAAAGTACCGATTCGTACTCCTCGTCGAACAGATTGTTCACAACGACCTTGATCGAAAAATCAGCCCAACGACACGATATCGACCGTTCGAGCGATATGTCACTCATAAAATAGGGCGAAAGTCTTCCGATCCGGGTTTTAGTCGTATTGCTCGATGTAGTGAAACGTTCGCTGTAATAACACCACTTGTAGAGAAAAGTCCAGCGTTTCCACACCAAACGTCCAGTGGCAGCCGCGGAATATTCCGGGACATAAACCAACTGCTTGCCGATAGACCGGTCGGACCAGTCGGCAGGGTCACCCTGGTTGATCGACGGTGTCCAGGCAAAATTCCCATCCAATCCCAAACGCCAATCCGGAGTCAGCGACAGTGATAACGACCCTTTCGTTTCTACACCGTAGGCATGCACCCGTTTGACATTTTTCGGTGACCAAAA
>CASDWR010000156.1 GCA_949284665.1 uncultured Rikenellaceae bacterium
GCCCGGCTCGTTTGTGTTTCCGTAAGGAGATACGGCGATGCCTTCTTCGATTGCAATGCCCAGAACGGTTACTTCGGGGCTTACATAATTTTTTTTGTCTTTCATAAATTAAAGGGGTTTACTTAGATGAATAAATAATATTTGTGATTATAATTCATGCATGTTTTTAGTATTCGTTTCCTTTTCTCTTTCCTTGTTATTTTCTGTTGTTTTATGGAAGAGTGCTTCTTTACAATTTCAAAGGTATAATTTTATTATGGAATATACAAATTAAATTTATGTTAATTAAAGCGAAACCCATCAGATCATAACAAAAATGGATATGTCTATGTGTTTTTATATGATAAGCTCTTTTGCGTTTGACATGTAGTGACGATTTGGCAAAGAAATAAAACCGAAAATATCGTCAATTTGTTGATTATTGCAAATAATATCTTTACCTTTGGTGGAGATTATAAATTATGAATTTTTAATGCCTGCCTGGCAAGATTTATAAAAGTTTAAATGTAAATTGCTTTTTTATGAGAAAACATCGTTTTAGCAAATTTTTTGCTGTTGTGGCATTGCCGTTGATGGCGGTGCTCGTTTCGTGTTCCAAAGACGACACGGAGACGGAAGCTCCCATGATTCAGGTCGAAGGGGAATCGTCCGTAACACTCGACTTCCCGTCTGCCGGAGAATCTTCGGACATGGTCAAAACGGTCAACCTGACCACGAACCGTTCCTGGAGTCTCTCCGTTTCCAACAACAATCCACAATGGGTAACGGTAACCCCCAGCAGTGGAGACGGTGATCAAACATTGACCATCGGGGTGGAACCCAATACGGGGAATGCCCGGACGGCAACGATTACCATAAAACTTACCGGTGGTTCTTCACGTCAGGCGACCATCGTCGTCAATCAACGTGTGAGCGGACAGGCTGAAGCGGAAAAAACCTACAAAACCATTGCGGATGTGCGCGCCTTGTTCCCGACGAATTTTACGAGCCGTACTTACTATGACCTCGATTCGATCTGCAAGGCGAACAATGTAACCGAGGAGTTCTGGATCAAGGGAACGGTGTTCAACGATCCGACGACCTTGAACAATGGCTTGAAGGATGGTGGGGTTCTGATTACCGATGGCGCTGACAAGGGAATTTGCATCTCTTTCAAGAAAGATTATACACCTACGATCAAACAGGGCGATGTGCTCAGTGTGAAAGTAAATGGTGCAAGCAAGGATATCGTCAATTATGACGGTTTGCTCCAGTTGGGAACCTACCAAAGCGATCAGACCGACGTATGGGCTGTAATAGACAGCAATCAACCCATCGAATGGAAAGAGACGACCATTGCCGAGATCAATTCCGGTAAATTCGATGTGGCACCGATAAAACTGCCTGCCGTACAGTTTAAAAGCAGCGACTTGAGCAAAACATTCGTCGTAAACGGCCAGTCAACCAGTCTGACAATGGAGAATGCTGAAGGCGAATCATTAACCCTTCGTACCCAAAGTTCGGCTACGTTCGGTTCACAAGCCGTTCCTCAAGGGTCCGGTGTATTCACGGGTATCGCACAGAACTATCGTTATGCTTCGGGTGACATGGCTTATCAGGTATATGCCGCCAATGCCGACAGTTGGGCTGGTATGACGAATGAGCGTTTCCAGATCGAAGTTCCCGATGCCCAGGCTGTCTCCATCGCACAGGCTCGTGAAGAGATCGAGGCCGAAATCGCTGCCGGCAAGAGCAATTTCAGCAAGTCGTACAAGATTACCGGTACGGTCATCTCCGATGAAGCGGGCCATAACGTGGAAAGCAATGCCTTTATCATTCAAGATGCTCAGACTGCCAACAGTGGTGTGCTTATCAGTATCTATAACGTAGGCACTGCTACCCATACCTATGTTCCGGGAGATCAGGTGGAAGTGACATTGACCAACGCAAAAATCTCCTATTATGGAGGTCTGTTGCAGGTATACCCGGCTGATGAAGCTTACCATAAGAAGGTCGGTAGCGGTACGATGCCTGAACCGGTGAAGATTACGGCGGCACAACTTGCCGATTACGAATCGATGTATGTAGAGGTCAACGGGCAACCACAGGCTCTCTTTGTCGGCCAACCATGGAATTCCACCGCATTGGCCGACAAGCCGGGAACCGTATTGTTTACCGATGATGCCGGAACAACCTTTACAATATACACCAAAAAGGCCGCTGTCTTCAAGGATGATCTTGTGCCTCAGAAGAAGGGTTATATCCGTGGTATCGGATCCGTTTATGAAGAGGCATTGCAGGTGATGCCACGCAATGCGGCCGATCTTGCAGGTCTGACGGAAGACTTTACTCTCGACAAGTATGTGGTACTGACCTCGGCTGCTACCGTAAATGTTTCCGGAAGTGGTGATAATTCGACTATTACCTTCCTTTCCAATACCACCTGGACTGCAGAAGTGGTATCCGGTTCGACAGCGACAGCCACTGTTAACCCGGCCACTGGTTCGAACGATGGCTCTGTGACTGTTTCCTTCGAAGCCAACTCCGATACAGAGAATACGAAGACTGCTACTGTACGGATTACCGGTGACGGGGTAACTACTCCGATCGAGGTGGTATTTACACAGGCTGCCGGGTTGCCCGACGGTGTCAAGGAGGGTAAACTGACCAATGCCGAGATTGCTGCTGTCGGGACTAAACAAACCCAGTACAAACAAAGTACGGTACCCAGCACATCGGGTGACTGGACGGGAATCTTTATTCCGTACAGCAACGGTGATGATATCTATTTGCAGTTCCGAGCCAAAACTTCCGGCGGCAATGCTTCTTATGTCAAGTCTCCCGTGTTCTCCGGTAATGTGCGCAGCGTGACGATCCGGACGAATGCCAAGATTTATACTCCGAAGAACTTTTATATCATGCCCGGTGATTTCACCATGCCTGCAACGAATGGCGATTATACCGAAAATACTTTTGCCGGATATCTTGGTAAGAGTGCCGCAATCCAATCGGGTGTGGCAACCGACTACACGATTGAACTGACGGGCGATGTCACCCAGTTCATCATCGGGACGGTAGGTGGTACCGCTTATATCGACTCGATCACGGTACTCTACGAGTAGGTTTTTCGAAAGACCTGGAAGGCAGTTTACCTTCGGGTAGTGTTTGAAAATGCTCCTGGCGATCGCATTCGCCAGGAGCATTTATTTGCAGGGGGACAAGGCGAAGTGACTCCAATTTTTGTGTGAATATTGGTCGGATGTTCCTGCAAAGCATTCCGACCGTTCCCATTTCGGAGACAAGTAAAATCTCGTAAAAAATCCCTATCTTTGACGATCAAATGTTGAAAGTACATTATGTCAGAGATTCGTACATATACGTATCGTATTGCTCCGCGAGAGGTCGATTTTACGTGCAGAGCCACCATCATGACCCTGGGTGACCATATTCTGCATACGGCTGGCGAAGATGCCGATCGCAATGGCTTCGGTGTGCGTGAGCTCAATGGATACAATGCTTCGTGGGTGTTGTCGCGCATGGCAATCGAAGTGCAGCGGATGCCGGATGAGTACGAGGAGATCGTGATATCCACCTGGGTTAGCGAAATCGGACGATTGATGACCACCCGAAATTTCGAAGTGTTCGACAAAGCCGGTGTTCGAATTGCTGCTGCTGTAACATACTGGGTCATGATCGACCTGACGACACGCCGTCCACTCGACCTGCATGCCCTGTCGGAATGCAAGGCGGCTGTACAGGAGAAACCGTCGCCCATCGAACCGCCTGTCAAACTTCCTTCTCCCGAATGTCGGGAGACGACTCCGCACAAAGTGGTGTACAGCGATATCGATTTCAACTGTCATGCCAACAGCATGAAATATTTACAGTGGGTAATCGATACCATGCCGATTGAAAAACTGACTGACAGGGAATTCGATCGTGTGGAGATTAACTTTATTCATGAATCACGTTATGGAGAAGTGTTGACGATCGTGTCGGATTGTGCTGAATCCCCGTTGTTCGAGATAGACGATGCCGAAGGGCGGGCGATCTGCAGAATCGCTTTGCATCTCTCTCCCGGACGACATGGGATCAGAATAGCGGGGGAATAGAGATACCTTTTTTGTCTCGAATCGTTTCCGGTTTTGCATAGTAGTTGCTTTTGTGAAAGTGTGATTTTTCAAAAGACGACCGATATGAAGGAGAAAAACAGGTATGGACGCAGCATAGAACTGCTCAACACGGCTCTCGACAACGAAATAGCCGCATCGCTTCAATATGTCTATTTCCATGTACATTGCGAGGATAGAGGGTATCGACCTCTTGCGCGCTTTTTCAAACGGGCCTCTATCGAGGAGATGAAGCATATCGAAGAGATTGCCGAACGGGTCCTTTATCTGGGAGGGGATATCAGTATGAACACCTCGTTTGAAACGAAACA
>CASDWR010000157.1 GCA_949284665.1 uncultured Rikenellaceae bacterium
CAGGCAAACTCCCCAGTGCCACCCCAAGCAATATACCGACAAACAGAGGTATCAAATTGGGTTCACGCAAACGTTTCATCGAATTGCCAAGCATGTGGGACACTTTTTCGAGCGACATCTCCGTCCCTACAACCGTAAGGCGGTCTCCCATTTGTAACTGCAACTGCGAATTGGCCACCAGATCGACACCCGCACGATTGACCCGCGTCACATTTACCCCGAACGTGGATCGAAGTCTCAATTCACCCAAATGGCGTCCGTTGATCTCTGTTCTGGTGATGACGATCCGTCGTGAAACGAGTTCATTGCTTCGGTTCCAGATGCCGGGGTCGACTGTCACTTTCTCGCCGAGGAATGCAACCACGGACGCCTCGTCTTTAGCCGACACCACAACATACAATACATCGCCCTCAGAAATCGAGGTTCGCCCGTCGGCCAACGAAACATGTCCGTCGGGATGCAGTATACGAGACACTACAAAGTTCCTGTCTATCAAGCGCCTGATCTCTCGCAAGCTTTTCCCTGCCAGCATCGGATTGCGTAACCGAACCGAAACCGAACCGGTAGTCTGATCTTCCTGCAGGAATACCCGTTGCGATCGTCGGTCCTCCGCATCGACATTGACCCGGAAAAGATATCGCAACAAAATCATGGAGGCCAATACACCGAGCACACCGAGCGGATAGGCCACAGCATAGCCCATCGCGATCGATTCATCCGTCACACCCGTAGCATCGATATATGCCTGTTGTGCGGCGCCGAGCCCCGGAGTGTTGGTTACGGCCCCCGACAATATCCCTACCATGGTCGTCGGAGCTATCCCGAAGATCCTGCATACCCCACACGCAGTACCCACCCCCAACGCCACGATCATCAAAGCATATCCGTTGAGTCTCATACCCCCTTTCCTGAATGAGGAAAAAAAGCCTGGCCCCACCTGCATACCGATCGAATAGACAAATAGAATCAATCCGAATTCCTTGGCAAAAAGCAATATTTCGGAATCAATCCCCATCCCGAAATGGGATACGGCAATTCCCACAAAAAGAATCCACGCCGTACCGATTGAAATACCACGCACTTTTACCTTCCCCAATGCAACTCCCGCTGCGATTACCAATGCCAGCACAAAGATACTGTGTGCGACACCATCTCCGAACAAGAGTTCTTTCATCCAGGCCATCCGACAAGAAATATGGGTTACGGAAATTTGTTTGCGATCCACCTTTCGATCGATCCCGATCGGAATATCAAATCCAAAACCGCAACCGATTTGTATTTATAATTTTTTTTAAAAAATCCGCCTTTTCAAAACAACATCGCATGCGAGGCCGCCTTACTCATCGAGGGATCCCTGCAAAGCTCTTGCCAGTTGATCGGGGCACGATGTCCCTTTCCCTCGGCAATCGATTCCCTTCAAACGCCGTATTGCTTCCGAAACATCCATCCCCGCCACCAATAACGACACGGCTTGGGTATTGCCACTGCAACCGCCCGTAAAACGCACGTGCTCGATAATCCCGTTGGCAAGATCAATCTCGATCAGACGGGAACAAACCCCTTCTGGACGATAAACAACATGTTTCAAACCGTTTCCCATTGTACAATCCATGTTTTTTCGGTGCGCAAATTTGCCGAAAAATACCGAATCATGCAACGACGGACATACGCGATCCAAAAAAAAATCAAATTTTCGAGCCGAATTTTTGTTCGGTCGGATAAAAAAAGTCATCATTTTTTCGTTTCTTATTATGACATTTCGGACAAATGAAATATCTTTAGTCCGTAGAATACGAATCGAACCCGATCGATTGCACGACATGAACGGTCATACCACATGAAACAACTTGCTCTCTTAGCATTATGCCTGTCGCTATCGTTTGTCGCAAACGCAGCGGCAGAAGACCATGCGGATCCGCCAAGGAAAAAGGTCGGACTGGTCCTCAGCGGAGGTGGAGCCAAAGGCGTTGCCCATATCCGCGTCATCAAGGTGCTCGAAGAGGCCGGTATACCGATCGACTACATCGCCGGTACAAGTATGGGAGCAATCGTCGGGGGTCTTTATGCCATCGGATATACGACCGATGAACTCGACTCGTTGGTCAGAAACCAGGATTGGATCGCCCTGCTCAGCGATAAAATCGCACGCAATGACAAGTTGTTCCTCGAAAAAGAGTCTTCCGACACTTATGTAGCTTCCGTACAATGGTCTCTGAAAAAAAAGTTCAAACTTCCCACCAGTGTACTTTCCGGGGAGAGTGTGCTCAACCTGTTGACGGATATGACGATCGGATACCACGACCAGGAGACCTGCTTCGACTCTTTGCCCATTCCGTTTGCCTGCGTATCCTACGACATGGTCGAAGGGAAACAATATGTCGCACGCAGCGGCAGCCTGCCCCGGGCCATACGTGCCAGCATGTCGATTCCCGGTGCCTTTACCCCCATCAGTCTCGACAGCATGTACCTGGTCGACGGAGGGATCTACAACAATTTCCCCACAGATGTAGCGCGCGAAATGGGGGCAGACATCATCATCGGCGTCGATCTTTTCGGCGGCAAAAAAAACAAGGAGGAACTCCAATCCATTATGGGCATGATCGATCAGGTGACAACCTTCCTCGGGAGAGACAAATATGCCCAAAATCTGAAAAACGTCGATCTATACCTCCATCCCGACATTACACCCTATAACTCGGCAAGCTTCACACCTGCCGCTATCGATACCCTGCTCGCAAGAGGGGAACGTGTGGCACGTGAAAACTGGGATGCCATCGTCGCGTTGAAACGGAAAATCGGAATTCCCGAAAATTTCAGACCCGATCCCGTCGTCCGCCATACCACACCCAACGACTCGATCCGAATCGACAATATCACCTTCGTCGGTCTTACCAGAAACGAGGAAAACTCGATACGCAGACAGTTCCGCCTCAGCGAAAAATCCGCTATTACACGCCGTCAACTGAACAACGCCATCGACCAACTCCGAGGCTCCGGGGCCTTTTCATACGTATCATACACGCTTCGAAGTTCCGAACCGTATGATCTTACCATCTATGTCAACGAAAAAGAGCCGATCACGACCAACATCGGTTTCCGATTCGACTCGGAATCCACAGCAGCCATATTGCTCAACACCACATTCATGAGCCGTGGCATATTCGGGCCAAGTCTGAGTATTACCGGCCGGTTGAGCGACAACCCCTATGGCAAACTCGAATTCAGCAGCAGACAAATTCTGCGAGGCAGCCTCGGTTTCTCCTATACCTACCGGTACAACGATTTCAAGATTTTCGACAGTGGTCGCAAAGTAGCCAATGCATCGTTTGGACAAAACGTCTTGGAACTCAACTTTTCAAATCTGAGACTGAAAAGTTTCGATATCGTCGCCGGCGTACAGTTCGAACGCTTTTCGGAAGGGACCTTTTTCGCCAACGACCCATCCACGATACCCGCATCGAACAACCACATCAATTATCGCGTCGTCGGTTCCTGCGAAACATTCAACGACCGCTATTACCCGACACGCGGATTCCAGATTACACTCGGGTATACCCTATACACCGACAACGGACTGCTGGTCGACAACCGAACACCGCTCAATGCGATTCAATACGATTTGAGAACGGCGCTCTCGGTCAATACACGGTTCACGATCCTGCCTTCGCTCTACGGACGCACCCTCATGGGCGACCGAATGATCCTCCAGTACCAAAACTGTATGGGAGGTGAGATCCCCGGTCGCTACCTCGCGCAACAGATGCCCTTTATCGGAATCCGACATATCCAGTTCTTCGACGACTCGATCATGGCCGGCAAACTCGACTTGCGCATGCGGCTTTGGAAAAATCAGTACATTACCCTCGGCGGCAACATCGTAACCCAGAACAACGATTTTATCAACATGTTCACCCAAGGCAGATGGATATGGGGCGTCGGGCTGAAGTATTCTTTCAACACGCCGGTCGGGCCCATCAGCCTGCAAGTGGACAAATCGAGCGACAGCAGCGGTGTAGGATGCTACTTCAGTTTCGGCAAATTCTTTTGAGCACCCGATATATTCGAGGTGACGGACAGGCCCGTGGACCTTCCGAACCGAAAAAGAGACTTTTGCCTGTTCCCCGACACTGAATGGAATGATCGGAATCGACTCTTCCGACACAAAAACGGAATGGGAAGAGAAAACTCCGGGATGCACGATGTGCATACATCCCTCCGCAACTCTCTCTACCGGAATAACTTTGCGGAAACATTCTCAAAAAAATCGAATGCCACCCATGCGTGCATTTTCGCAAATACCCGAATGAGTGGCCATGCCCACGCCTCCTTTGCACAAACAAGAAACGGAAACACCTTTAAACAAGCGCTCCCGTTTCTTGATGCTATTCTGTTTCGATTACATGACCGTTCCCATCAAACCGCGGACAAGGAAAACCGCTGCCACGGTCAAGATGGCGTAAAGTTCCGGGAAAGCAGCAAGAATCAATGTCTTGGCCATCACATCGTGGCCGTTACCGATCGCCGCAATACCATTTGCACAGACACGTCCCTGGAATATGGCACTGAACAGGCAGACAACACCCACGATCAAACCAAGTCCCAACATGGCAGCCGCCTGCATCATCGTTATTTCCGGTGTCAGGAAATTTTTCACAAGAAAAAACGATGCGAAACCGTAAA
>CASDWR010000158.1 GCA_949284665.1 uncultured Rikenellaceae bacterium
ATTAAAGAGTTGGGCTACTGTTCCGGCATCGAGAACTATTCGCGTTACATGGATGGCAGAAAGGAGGGAGAGAGGCCGTTCTGTCTATTGGACTACTTTCCGGATGACTATCTGCTTGTTATAGACGAAAGTCACGTAACGATTCCACAGATCCGCGCCATGTATGGCGGAGACAGGGCCCGAAAAGAGAATCTTGTGGAATACGGTTTTCGGCTTCCGGCAGCAAAAGACAACCGCCCGCTTACATTCAATGAGTTCGAACAACTTGCCGGGACATCCATCTATGTAAGTGCAACGCCCGCCGAATACGAACTTGTCAAAAGCGAAGGAGTGATTGTCGAACAACTGATCCGTCCTACCGGCTTGCTTGATCCCCCTATCGAGGTCCGTCCTACCGAGAACCAAATCGACGATCTTCTCGAAGAGATTCAAAAAAGGGCCCCGACCGGGGAAAAGGTTCTGGTCACAACCCTGACAAAGAGAATGGCGGAAGAGTTATCAAAATATTTCGATCGGATTGGGGTCAGGAACCGCTATATCCACTCCGATCTGGAGACACTCGAACGGATTCAAATTCTCGACGATCTCCGGGCCGGTTCGTTCGACGTTCTCATCGGGGTAAATCTGTTACGGGAAGGACTCGACTTGCCGGAAGTATCGTTGGTCGCCATCATGGATGCGGACAAGGAGGGGTTTTTGCGAAGCGGGCGGGCATTGACCCAAACTGCCGGTCGGGCGGCCCGGAATGTCAACGGGATGGTCATCATGTATGCCGACAAATATACGGATGCCATCGAGACAACCATTGCCGAAAGCAACCGCCGACGTGAAAAGCAGATGCGATATAATCAGGAACACGGATTAACGCCTCGTCAAGCGCAAAAAAGCAGTCAGTCGGCCATGTCGAATGACCTTCTGACGACCATAGAACACGACACCGGAGGAGTGAAATATACCATTCCCACAAACGATCTCTCCATCGCTGCCGACATTCGGGGCGATTACGGTGCCGAAGACCTTGAAAAGGCCATTGCCAAAGCACGTGCCGACATGGAACAGGCAGCCAAGGAACTGGATTTCATGACAGCCGCCGCATACCGGGATCGGATGTATGCACTCCAGGCTGAACTGGAATCGGCCCGCAACAGGAAACGGCTTACTGATGAAAAGGAGTTCTCCACAGACGGCAGGAAAAGTGACACCAGGAAAAGCGGGAAAGGAGGGGTCCGATGAAAAAAATCGCCGATATCATCACCCGTTTTGTCGATCTTTTCTATATAGGCCCGATACGAAAATACATCCCCATCCAGACCTTTCGATACGGCATGTGCGGAGGAGCCAACATGCTGCTCGATCTCATTCTCTACTTCGTCATCTTCCACTTCGTTGTCCGCAAACAGTTTCTCGATCTGGGATTCGTAGTCATTTCACCGCATATTTTGTCGCTTTTAATTGTCTTCCCGATCACTTTTTTCAACGGTTTTTGGCTCAACAAACATGTAACGTTCAAGTATTCCCCTCTGAAGGGAAGCACACAATTGTTGCGATACGGGCTGTCGGTAGCCGGATCGCTTCTGCTAAACTACGTCTGTATGAAACTGCTTGTCGAGACGTTACACATCTACCCTTCTCCCTCGAAAGCTGTCACGACGGCGATTACAACGGTTTACAGTTACCTCATGCAAAAACATTTCACCTTTCGAGGGAATCGCACCGAATAAGCGCGATGTGCGTTCCTGAAAAAACGGGGCGAGACCATTGTCCGATCGAGATTCCGACAAAGGGAATCACAACTTCCTTTTCCCGTCGGCCTCTGTCCATCTCCCGCTTCATTTTCAATCCGGTTCCGGATATCGTATACAAAGGATTCCCTTGCTGCGAAAAGAGAGGAGCAGGACGGGATTGTACCTGCATACGTTCTATTCAGAATAGATCCAAAGATCGGGATCGACAGGGGTTAATTCCCGTTTACGGGCGACGACAGCATTTCTGTCCGTCGACGAAAACACGCTTACCAAGATTTTCCCACCTTTAAAAGGATATTTCACGTAACGATCGGATCCAATGCGGAGCGGATCCGATGCGATCATCTTGTCGGCATTGGCAACCGTACTGAAAACTCCGGCAGACAAATAATAGACCGTGGCTCCTCCGGCATCTACCGATGAAGTTTGAGAATTCATAGTTGCGGCGAACTCTTCCAACTCTTTCTGGATCACAGCCTCAGCCGAAACAGAACGGTCGATGGGAGACACCGTATCTCCACTCTCCGTTTCGATCGCTGTCGAATCCGCGGGAAGAGGTGCAGCAACAGAAGGTATCGGGGCAACAGAAATCTCCTGCCGTACGATTTTCCCGCATTTCCATTTTTCCGGAACTCCGTTAAGAAGAAGCCATGCTGCTGCGGCACAAATGCACAGGAAAAAAATCGGGACAAACACCCTTCCTGCACGAAAACGTTTTCGTATAAAGAGTGTTTGGCGACCGGAAGGATTCAACGTATGTTCGAGCTCTTGGGAAGGAGAAAAAAAACCGTTTCTGATTCGTCCCACCCCTTCGATGTCCCATCCGTCGCGGGCATTACCCGAATTCTCAAGCCATTGGTTATAGTATTCGGCTGCATCTGCTTTTCCCATTCCACCGATTTCTGCCACGATATCCGTTATCGTCTCGAAACATTCGTTCTCTTTATTCGAGAAAGAAACCTTGTTTCGCGGCGACTCGAGTCTCCGTGTCGTAACGAATCGGGCCGCTACGCGTTCCACCCGCAATGATCCGATACCGGGGAGATTGATTCCCTCATGCAAAGCCAATTTACCGAAGATAATCCTTTCGATCGGTTTCATAGTTATCTTTTTATTTACGGTTCTTTTTCGTCGAGCCGATCGGTTCGGACTTTTTCGGTCGCGGTTGTGTAGTTACAGCAAGGGGCCTAGGCCCATGTTTCAGACTCCAGACAATCATGTATACACCGAGAATGATAAACGGAACGCTCAACCACTGTCCCATGTCGAGAGTCATGTTTTCCTCGAAAGCGACCTGAGGGTTCTTGACGAACTCGATGAAAAAACGGGACAGGAAAATGCCGATCAACCCGACTCCAAACAAGAAGCCAGGATACCTGCGTCCCATATCTTTCTTGAAATAGAGCCAACACAAGATCCCGCACAGAAGCAAATAACAGAGGGCTTCGTAAATCTGAGTCGGATGCATCGGTACGGTTTCGTTCATTCTGACAAAAATAAACCCCCAAGGCAAATCGGTTTCCACACCGTATATTTCGGAATTCATCAGATTTCCGATCCGGACAGCGGCCCCGCCCAAGGCAACGGGAATCATTACCCGGTCCAACGACCAGAGATAGGCAATTTTATGCTTCCGTGAAAAGAGCCACAAACCGATCAACAAACCGATCGCGGCACCATGACTTGCCATACCCCCCTCACGCAGATTGAGAATCTCCAACGGGTGGGAGAGATAGTAATCGGGTTGATAAAAGAGACAATGCCCCAGGCGTGAACCGACCACCGTAGCGATCGTAGCATACC
>CASDWR010000159.1 GCA_949284665.1 uncultured Rikenellaceae bacterium
CACCGGACCGGAATAAAATTCATCGATTACGGGTGCTTTGCTGTATGCAACAAGCTCTTTTGCAAATTCATCGACCTTTTTCGAAAGACAATGTATACAGGGTAACGTTTTGTCAGTCGGAGCATAAATGCAGAGATTGTCCGAATATTCGGAACCATCAGCGGCACGCACCGAAGCCTCGATCATTACCATGGCGTCGAAGATTGGCTGACGCATAACGACACCTTCGGAAGTGGTTACATAGTAGGCAAAATCATTGGCATCGAGAGTCACCTTCGAGTCGAAAAGTTCAGGGTATTTTTCGAAAATCTTGGAGAGTTGAGTAATCGTCTCCACCCATTTCTCACGATTGAGATCGAACTCGGGACTTTCCACCACCTTTTTCACTGCCTGAACAGGCAACAAGTCAGGCAATTTTTCCTCCTCTGGAGTACGAATCCGTTGTTTGCGAATAGAGAGCTTGGTAGCATAGTCGGTTGCCATACGACGGTAAAGGATATCGCTGGTGTACCAGAATTCACGACGGATCTGACCATAATCGTTCTCGACAGCACTTTTTTCGGTCAGGAAACGATTGTTGTAATCGCAATCGCTCGTACAGTCATAATCGCCGAGCAACATTTTGACACCATAGTTGCGAATCGGACGCTCATCAACTTTAATAACGGCTCCCAACGAGGCCTCGACGGTCAGTACATCGCCGCTGAAGATCGCATACGACATATGGAACGGTTTCTCCACATTCTCCATTTTGAGCTCATTCATGTTACGGTCGAGCTCATCCTGCATTGCCTTGAATATCAAGTCATTTTCGCTTTGGGCGAACACGTTTGCGCACAGTAGCAGCGCAACAAACGAAATTACGGTTCTTTTCATCTATATCTGTTGTTTTTAATCTCTGAATTGGACAAGTTATGTACGAGACCTTAAAACAGCATGGGATCTTCGCTGACGGAGGGTCTTTCGAGTACAGGCACAGTATTCATGCTCTTGCTCTTGCGTTGCAGTTCCACTTTCTTTACCAGAATAGCGGGAGAAGATGCGGTTACGGGAACCCAACCGGATTCTGCGCCGCAAGTACCGGTAAACACGCCTACTTCTCCACCGCCTTCTATAAT
Source organism: uncultured Rikenellaceae bacterium (assembly GCA_949284665.1). GTDB lineage: Bacteria > Bacteroidota > Bacteroidia > Bacteroidales > Rikenellaceae > Tidjanibacter. The sequence continues at coordinate 1,119 of CASDWR010000159.1, forward strand.
ACTGGAGAACATCGACAGCGGGGTACCGATCAGATCGACGCCGCGAACCAGTTCATCGGGACGACCATCCACGTAGATTCTGTACACTTCGAGCGGGGTTACATTGAAGGAGTTCGGAGACATACGTCCAGTCTGAGTAAAACCACCGGTTACGGTCTTGAAGAAATAAGCATACTCTTTTTTCTGGGCTTTGGCCTCTTTGATCAAAAGTTTGCGCAATTGTTCATCGGTCAAATGTTTGCTGGTTTCGATCACCAGATTGGATTGACGGGAGACAGGGTCATAAGCCTCTGACGCACGGGCATGGCCATTCGACTGTCCGAACTCATCGGTCGGGACACGTGTCATCAGGAATTCATTAAGGATACCGTCTTTTACCACTTCGACACGACGACCGCGGACACCCTGATCATCAAACACGTAGTAACCGTTCATATCCTGTCCGTTGTAGTTTTTGAGTGTAGGATCGTCATAAGCGGAAAAGTGTTTCGGCAACACGTATTCACCTATCATCTTTTTGAATGTCTGGCCATCACTGTCGCGTTTCATGCGCTGTCCTTCGGTACGATGCCCGAATATCTCATGGAAGAAAACACCGCTGGCCTCACCTGAGAGCAATGCCGGACCGGTATAGGGTTCTACAGCAGGGGCGGTACGCATTGCCTCGAGCGTAGCGATCAATTCGCGCACGTCGGCCATGATTTTTTCATCGCTCGGAAGTCCTTTCGGATCAAAAGCATAATATGAAAGGTTCAACGGGAGTTCCATCCCGTCATCCGTTCTCATCATACCCGAAATAAAAATACGGCATGCGCGGGAGTTCTCGGCAATCTCTGCCCCCTCGCTCGAAACAAAATACCTACGAGTCGTATTGTAGCTTGCAGCTGCTTCGCCTTCTATAATGTTGGGGTTTTCAAGGAAAAGAGCACTGTATTTTTTCAATTTCTCTTCGAAGAGTTTAGCATCGAAGGCATTCAACTCTTCGGCCGTAAAGGGTTCCTCATAGTATTTTTCGGCTTGTGCATCGGAGAAGTCAGGCGCTTTATCGTCGGTTTTGGTATATACGTTGTCGGCAGCCTTGAGTTTTTCATAGGTTTCCACAGCATATTTGTAACGATCATTCACTTCGCTCCAGATAGCTTGCCGGATTGCGAGTTCTTCGTCGGTCTGGGGGATATAGCAGATCTGAGGTCCCATAAAGAAAGAGGTCGCCACACCGTTCACCTGACCGTGGAAGTTGTCGAAATCGTAGCTGCCGATTCGGATTTGAGGTACAAACGAACGGACGGATTTGTTCGTCGAACTTACCAGCGTTCCGAAAGAGGCTCTCACCACATTGGAGGAGGTTTCCGCCACACGGTAATTCATATAATAAGGAGGATACTCCGTCTTACCGAGTTGCTCCATTTCGTATTTCAGTTCGGACTTCAGGATATCCATCAATTTATCCTGAGCCTGAAGCGAAACCGAAACAAAAAGTGCACATACCAGTGCCACCGATCTGAAAGTTTGTGTCTTCATCATGTATGAAATTAGTTTGTGTAATTATCTCTGCCCTGTGATTCCGACCTGCCGCAACGACACGATCGAGGTGAGGAATTCAGTATAAAGACGAAACCCTCAACTGAAATCATTACAAATTTCGGTTAATTCCGAAAAAAAGTGCGCCTTCTTTGCGGAAGACGCACTGAAATAATACCAGATTGATCTACTTTACCGTAAAAGTCAGCGCTCCGTACATGTTGACGTTATTTTCATTCGACATCGACTCGCTAGGTTTGCCAGTAGCGGTAATCGTTTTGTTGTTATCGAACGTAACCTCTACCGTATATTCATACGAAAGAGCAGTTTCATAAGGTACGGCTACCATCAAATAAAGTGTTTCGAGAGTCATCCCCATACCCCAGGACGAATAATCGTTAATACCGATCTCACCAGTATAAGAGATAGAATTTACAGCTTCCCCCGAAATCGTTTCTTTTTCAAAATCAAACGTTCCGTTCTTGTAGGCAATTGGCTTATTGGCAGTAATCGTGCAGGAAGTAACCTTGGTTACTGTTCCCAATTCGTCGGGCAATTGGGCACTCGGCACGGTAACTTGAGCAAAAAGACTCTTAAAATCGCCCAGATCGGTAACGGCTACCGAATTTTCACTTACCGTTGCCGATGCATAACCGAAGTTGTATTGAAGTTTCGGGCAATAATCCTCCGTATTGACCTCCTGTACAGACAAATCAGGGATTACAACCTCATTGCAGGATTTCGAATCGGCATTGTAAGGTACATAGGCATACACCTTATGTTCCCCAGCCTTAAATCCGGCAGCTGTTTCAACAGGGTTCAACACCACATTTCCAGCAGAAGTCCAGTCCGTTCCCCCATATCCGTTGTCTTCTCCGACTGCCACGGCAGAAGGTTTGTACAACAGGTTGTTTTGGGGCTGTCCGTCGGAGGTTACAAATACACCGATCTGCTCGCCTTCCATCCATCCGTTATTGTGGGAATAGGGTTTAAAATCACCCGAGATCTTGATTTCGCCCACTACCGGAAGATCCTGCTCGCCTTCTTCGTCTTTCTTACAACTCCATGCCGATACGACAAGGGCAGCAAGTGCCAAACAATAAATTTTCTTCATAACGTGTAATTTTAATAAATAAAAAGTTAAACAATATAAAAAAACACCTAAAAGTTAGTTGTGTGTTCAAACATGTTGTTTATCAATACTCTCCTTCGTAATTGGTACACCAGACTATTCCCTTTATATCACCGAAACCCTCAAAAGATGCGAGTTCGAGTTGAGGCTGGAATCCTTCAAAAAGACTCACCATTTTGGTTTCGGCCACATCGATCACCGTAATCGTCCCATTTTCGAGCCCAAGGGCCAATCGCCAGTTCGGGTATTCGGAATGTCCACCGTAATCCTTGAACGGGCACTGTATCGGGCTGGCGCATATCTTTCGAATCGGCGACGAAGCGGTATAAGCCAATTTATAGGTATTGGTACGGATATCGTACACATAAAGATTCTTCTCCCCATCCGTAAAATAGGAATAACGGTTTGTATTGAAATCAGAAGAGAACAGGATCACGCTCCGGTCCGTAAGCAGATCGGCACCGGCAAACGGTACCTGGGAGGTTGATGCAATCAGATGGTTGCCATACGTAAGATTTTTAACGGCAAACGAGTATATATAATAACTCCCCGCACCATCCAGATCCAGCAATGCGACATAATCTCCGTACGGATAGATCCCCCCGACTTCGCTGACATCGCACATTTGATAGGCACTGATTGCAAGGCAACGCGTAGCGGTACCCAATGCATCGATAGGCCTTTGACCGGAAGGAACGACACAGTTTTCATCGTATTTCCAGAGTTTCACGGCTACCGCCCGATAACTGTTTGCAGGATCGTCCTTAATGTATGGACCTTCCACAAAGGCATAGAAACAACCATTCACCCCGTCATATCCGAGACATTTGTCGGCGCTTTCAGGGACAAAACCATTCGCATAGGACACATTGGTAAACGGTGCCAAACAAGTAATCTTGCCTCCAGCCAGTTCTACGGATTGGGCGCTGTATTTCCCATAATAAGGAACATATTCGTTGGTGTAGTCGCCCGTCACGGCTCGCATGAACGTATCTCCTTCACGATCGTGAATCAGATAGAATCGTCCTTTGAACACGAACGTATCCATAAAGAGATTTTCCGGTTCCTGACCGTTTTCGAATTCGTCTCTCAACCACATGTCTTTCTGTAGGGTCCTGCCGTCGAGCGTCACGGTTCCACTTCCCTGATTAATAATAATTTTCGGCAAACCAGACACATACGACCCGGGGATGGAACCGTTGACATAATAGTAAAAAATTCCTCTCGGTTCGGTTCCGAGGCCACCTTCGATCGTCGTCTCGAGATTATGCAACGGTTTCAGATCGGGCGTTATGAAAGAGATGGCCGAATTGCCGTCGCCTCTGTCCAGCAACACCATCCATCCCCAGTCGAAACTGTTCTCGATCGTCAGGCCATACTCTTGGCTGATAAACCGTTCTCCGCTCTGGCGATTGGTCACCTTAAGAATCAGGCCGTGCGTACCTGCCACATCAAACGTGTGACGAAAGACGGGATCGTTGCAAAAAAATTCACCATCCAGATACCATTCCACATCAAAGGTCTCCGCAATGTCGACATCGGGATTCTCCAACGAGAAGGGAGCCTCGATCACTACCTCATCCCCCACCAGAAAGGCATAATTCATCTCTGTTGTAGAGAAGAACGTCAGATTGTTGGTCGCTTTGTAATCGTAGTTCCCCTTATCCTTGAAACAACTCCAACACAGGCATGCAGCCAAACAGACGATACCCGTGGTCAAATATCTTTTCAGACTACCATTCATAACCGCAAAACCTTTCTCCATCTTCATCAATCGCTAATTGTTTCATAAAGCGGCGTAATGCCATCAACCGCATAATATTGATAATTGCCTTCTGCCCATTGTTCTTTCCACCATGCTTTGAAGTCGGTAATCAATTGTCCGAAGGCAATACCCGTATAGGCATCCAGGTTTTCAAGTATTTCACCATCCATAAAGATGATAAAAACACGGTACTTGATATCGGAATATTCACCCAAACGGTTGGCCGTTGCGTTGGACCACCACGACGGTTCTTCCACGACATCTCTTACCCGGACAGTTGCCGTCTTGTATTCCGCAGGGCCTACCACACAACCGTCAACAGCGTCGAGTCTCAAAACGATCGTAAAATCCGTAGCCAGCAGATCGGCATTGCGTTTCACCTCCAACCACAGGGTATCCACCACATTCTCCTTATGGAACACCCCCTGAGATACAGGCACGAAATCCGTATTCGCTACAGCTGTAGTGTTTTCCGGATCGACACTAAGGTAATAGGTTACATCCTGTGCGAGCATGAATCCCCACAACGAAAGCGACACGGGGACCTGACCGGTCATCTCAAGCGCAGCCTGTGTTGCAAAGTTGAATTCGTAGGTTTGTGCCGAGCGATCATTCATATAGGTAAAGAACATGTAATTATCCCCGTCATATGTTTTGATCTCAGCCTCCTTGCAACCGAAAGACATTGCCAGGACCGCCATTAAGGCCAAACTACGGATTGCCGTATTTTTCGAATATTTCATTTTGTTTTTCATGTTTCAAAGTCGACAGTTTTCTTATCCTCAGTTGATCGACTCGCTTGTCGGCACAGGCAACACGTAACTGCCCGACATGTCGATCTGCGTACCTCCATCGTTCCCAGAATCGATCATCGACATATTCAACCTCTTATAAAGGAAGAACGTCTGACCTTCGCCAAGGAACTCCTTGCGTGCATCCATGATGATCTCTTCCATAAGGTCATCCGCATCCTGGACTGTCAGGCTGAGCGACCGTTCTGCACCACGTGCCCTGCGGACCGTTTCGAGATATTCGATTCCTTCGGAGATATTTCCCTCTTTGGCACACAATTCAGCCAAGATGTGACAAACCTCACTGAAACGCATCACAGGAATTGTCGGATTTTCCATTTTCATCATCTGGTCATCGGTCGATTCGTTGTATTTCAGTGTATAATAGCGGGAATTGGCCTCATTGGTCTGACCGATCAGATAGTCGAGTCGATAATCCGAATACTGACCGACGTTGTCGGCAGCAAACAGTGTCTCGATATTGGCCAACGGCAATCGCGTCGTATTGGATGACAGCGAGGTCCGCCACACCTTCTCCTGATAATCTTCCGTAAGGGTTTGCTTGTAAAGGCCGAACAACATATCGTCGATCACTTTCAAATGGCGCAATGAAATACCGCAGGTAATATTCGAGGCTTCCGTAAATCCGATCCATATTCTGTTTTTATAAAACTGATCGTATAACTCCTTGGCACACGATCGGGCATTGAGGTAATATGTCTCGCCTCCATACATATATGCCCGGGCCATCAGCCCCAATACCGACATGTAATTCATTCGGAAACCGCGGTACCAGAAGAAGATTCCCATTTCATCGATTGCCGAGGGGGCCAAACGGAAAAATGCTGCGTAATAGGCTGACGGTTCGGTCTTGCCAGAAGCATACATGGCTTCCGGATGCCATTCAAGGTCGACCTTTTTCAATAATTTGCCTGCCTCCTCGAAATCGGCATAAACCTTTTCGAGAAAAGCACGGACAGTCAGTTTCGGAGCTACATTCGCATCGAACTCCACGCGATAAGGTAAGTAGGTACCGGTCGGATTACTTGCAGGCGAAGGAGCAAATAGACGCAACAGGTCGAAGTGCATCATTGCACGCAGAGCAAGAGCCTCACCGTAAATCATATCCTTCTCTTCCTCTCCATACGCAAAAATAGAGGGGTCGGCCTCCTTGAGTTCGGCGAGCAGTTTATTCACGTTTGCAATCACCAGATACCCCTTTTCCCAAATATTTTTCACAACCGATTCTGTCTGGTCCGTATTGTACAGACGCAGTGCGGCATCACGATACAACGGAGATTCGACATCATCACCCTGCATATACTGCTGCCCGACAGCACTCAAAAAGCCCCAACTCAATTCACATCCGTAAAGATCCGGTTCGGCCAGATTAATGTAAATACCGTTCAAAGCGTTTCGAAATCCGTACCCCTCCTCGAAAAGATCGGAGTCGGCGATTGAGTTTTCCGGGGTCACATCGAGCCAATTATTGCATGCGGTCATCGACAACGCTCCGCAAGCGATCAACACATATCGATATATCTTATTCTTCATCATAACCTTACCCTCCGAAAATTAGAACGAAATATTCAAAGACAAATCGAACGTCCTGGAAAACGGATAGTCCAATCCACGTTCCCGACGGATCGACGAGATGTAGAACAGATCGCCGATATTGGCCGTTATCCGACACATACCGATTCCTGCCTTTTTGAGCCACTTCTGATTCAGATCGTAGCTCAACGACAGGGAAGTAAACTGCAAAGTATTGTCTTTCTGTATAAAACGGGATGTAGCGCCGGTCGTCTTGTTTCGATCCTTAATATCCTTGAGTGTTGTGATGTCACCCGCTTTCTGCCAGCGGTCCATCATGACACGGCGGTCGACATTATCGTCGGCGATATTGGCGTTTTCCACGTTGTTGACCAGCGTATAGTTATAGCTGTCACCACCGAAATTGTAGAGGAATGCTGCGAACAGTACCCACTGTTTATAAGCGACCGTAAACCCGAACGATCCTTGTCCTTTCGGAGCGCTGTCACCGATAACCGACCACTCATCGGCAGACCATTCGTCGGTTACGTCCCCGTTTCGCTTCACGTAAATCTCTTTCCCGTTCGTCGGGCTGATTCCCAGTGATTTCATACCGTAAATCGAAGTCATCGAAGCTCCCTCGTAATACTTTACGTATGTTTGCGAATACTGGCTGTTTTCGGTTTGGCCGGACTCGAAGTCATCGAACAACTCTTCCACACGTCTGTTATAGTCACGCATGGCCTCCGAAATTTCCACGATGGTGTTTTTGTTCCGGGCGAAATTGCCGTATACCGAGACGTTCCAGTTTTTGTTCCTTATCAGATTCAACCGGAGATCAATCTCGACACCCACGTTCTTCACCGACCCCATGTTTTCTTTGTAAGAGGTAAAGCCCGTCGACGACTGAATCGTATAATCGGTAATGAGATCGATCGTCTTCTCGTTATAGAATGATGTTTTCAAGTGGACCAGATCTTTCCACAAGCCCAGTTCGATTCCATAGTCGAGGGTATATTTCCTTTCCCACTTAAGGTTCGGATTCCCCATCTGATAGAGATAGACACCGTATCCTGACGGATACCAGGAATCGGTCTGGAGTTGATACATGTTTCGGGCGGCATCGAGTGTGAAATTCGTCTTACCGGTCAATCCATATGACCCTCGTATCTTCAACATAGAGATCACAGGGTGATTTTTCAAGAAACCGTAATTATGGATATTGAGTCCGAGTCCGGTTGCCCAGAATCCGGACCATCTACGGTCGGCTCCGAACTCAGAAGAACCGTCGACACGTCCCTGAAGGTCAAACAAATAAATATTGTCGTATGTATAATTGGCCCCCAGCACGGCCCCGATCAACCGGGTCAAATTATCCGAGTACTCGGGCTTGTCGGTAATATAAGCCGCATAGTTTGAGGAGATCAGTTCACCCCCGGGGAAACCGCGATACATGGCCGACGACGCGGAGGCGTTGGTTTGACGGATATTTCCGGCAAGGTTGAAATTGAGGTTATGTTTGCCGATATTGTTGTTGTACATCAGCATCAGGTTCCCGTCCACAATGGTGGAAGAACTGCTTGTCACGGTTTTTTCACCGTTATTGGCGGCATTGTTGGAAGAATAGGCCGCTGAATTGGGATCCTGATACGAATCGCCGCTTCCTGTTTTCGAACTGATCGAGAGGGTTCCGCGCAGCTTCAAATGGTTGACGATCTCCCAGTTTACACTAAGGTTGTTGGTCAGATCGTTATAGTCATCAATGATATAGCTGTTGTAGTTGTTGATTTCATAAAGCGGATTGACGACATTGCCCGAATACCCGTCAAAACTTTCCAATCGACGCAAATAGTTGCCATCCTCGTCGTAAAGACGCAGATAGGGCAACATGTGCGAATAGTCGCTGAACGTATTGAAAGGGACGTCGCTGCTTTTGGTATAGTCGTATGTGACCTGATTACGGATTTGGAAGCGTCCGATACGATAGTCTACCATGAATCCCCCCCCCGTTTTATTGCGGGAAGAGTGCTTCATTACGCCATTGGTATTGTCGTAACGGAACTCCAGGCCCCACCGGAGGTCGTTTTCACCACCGTCGACATAAATCGAATGTTTGTGATTCACACTGGTACGCAGTCCCTGTGAAAGCCAATAGGTATCCACACCCGACAGCACGTTGTTGCGGCGCATGTAATAGGCATTCGTATAAGGGTCTACCTCGGGGGTTGAGCTGTCATACAAACCAGCCAGGCGTTCCGTTTCGAGTTTTTCTGCCGCATTCATCAGGTTGTAGGAAGAGAGATCGGGCATCTCCACCGAAAGGGTGGTATTGTATTGTACACGAAGTTTGCCCGCTTCCGGTGCACGGAGTTCGATCACGATGACTCCATTGGCTGCACGCGACCCGTACATGGCCGTTGCCGCAGCATCTTTCAGGATATTGACGCTATGAATACGGGTCATATCGAGGTCGTACACCTTTTCCACATCCACTTCGAAACCGTCGAGGATGAAGATCGGGAGATTCGAATTCTGATTTCCGACCAGTTCCTGACGGGAGATACTCGATGTGGAGGACTGTTCGAGCTGTGTGACACCCATACCCGTCTGTCCCCGCAATACGAAATCGGGCATCACATTGGGGTTTGATCCGGCTGCCAGATTCTGTTGAATTCGGAACGAGGGATCGAAAGCCTGTATGGCACTGATTACATTATGGGGATTCACCCGCAACAACTCCTCTTTGGTCACTTTGGTGGTATTGCCGGAAAATCCCTCTTTGCGCAGGGGGGCATAACCGGTCACGATCACCTCATCGATACTTTCAGCCGCATCGACCATCGTCACGTCAAGCACCCGCTGAGATTTCACTTCGATTCTCCGGGTTTCCATCCCCAGGTAACTAAAAACAAGCACGCCGCCATTCTTCGGTCGCGTGATCGAATAGTATCCGTTCTTATCCGTAACAGCTCCGGTGTTTGAGTCCTCGAATGTCACAAAAACTCCTACGATCGGCTCTTTTGTGACTCGATGCGTTACGATTCCCGTTACCTTGTCGTTGAGTGTGGCTACAGGTTTCTGGACTTTCTCTTCGGCGACCTTGATAACAATCGTATTGTCCTCTTCCACCCATACGAGCCCTGTCCCTACCAGATATTTATCCAACACATCAGCTACCCGCATATCGGATACGGACACATTGAGTCCTTTCACCTCGTGGGCCAAACGGGTATTGTATAAAATATACGTATTGGTCTGTTTCGTGATTTGTTCGAGCAGGTCGGCAAGTGTCGCATTTTCGAGTCGGATGGTTACCCGACTCTCCTTGTCGTTGACGGCCGCAGCCTGCGAGAAGGAAAACAAACACATGGCCGCCACCAGGAGGAACAACCGACACACCCTCTTCCCTTTCGATTTCCGTTCATTTTCCCATTTCGGATCGAGACAAACTTTCGTCATAGGCTCTTCAGTTATTAAGTCATTCAATATCTTATCCTTTACCGCGCTACTGCATCTATTCGATACCGAAAACCGCCTGCAAAGTTCCGCATAAAAATTTGTAGCGACAATACCTACAATCGGGGATTTTCATCCCTCGACACTTTCCCTTCGTTCGGAAAGTTTCTCGTTGCAGCAAACGGCCCCACCCCACAGCATGCAAAAAGGTTATCGCATCACACCTTGCACGAACCCGCATCCGCCGAATCGACGGATGCTCCTTATTCTTTCATTTGCGACCTGCTTGCTGACTGATGATACACACTTCGTCTTTGCATATCACGAATCGAAGTTCTCCGGTCATCTCCAACATACGGATCATATCGTCTACCGACCGGTATTTGCGGATATGACCTGAGAAATTTTTATCGAGTCCTTCTTCTGCAACGAACGGCACATTGTACCAACGTGTCAATTTCTTCGCAATCGACGCAATCGGTTCATTCTGAAAAACGAACTCTCCCTGTGTCCAGGCTCCGTATCCGGAAGCATCGACCGAATCGATCCGAACCCCGAGGGTCTCGTTATCTATCACGAATCTGTCGTTTGGGACAAGGCTGTAATTCTCATTTGCCGTACGAACATCGACCCGGCCTCTTTCCAACACCACCTGTGTTCTCGAATCGTCCGGATAAGCACTCACGTCGAACCGGGTTCCCAAGACTTTCACGACGGCATGAGAAGTTCTCACTTCAAAAGGAGTCTCACCTTTGGTAACATCGAAGAACGCCTCGCCGGTAAGGTGTACTGCTCTCGACTTCCCGGAGAACCGGGTCGGATAGATCAGTTCTGATCCGGCATTCAACCACACTTGGGTTCCATCGGACAAAATCACCTTGTATTCTCCTCCGAGCGGGGTAACGATTTTGTTGATGGTCATCTCTTCCTCGCCGATGATATCCGTATCGTATTTCAGATCGGCCAAATCATAGGTAATAAAATCGCTTCGGCGACCGATCTTCACATGACACGCATCCAGGATCTCCGTTGCTTCGGCATCATCCATTCGGCCCAATTCCAATTTCTCTCCCGAAGCAAGTTCCAACACAGCCTTTGTCGTACCTGCCATAGCATTGGATAGATCGAGTTTGCGCGTGGAGTCATAAAAATACCATACCCCCCAGGCACAAAAGGCAAAGAAAGCAGCGACAGCAGCATAACGGACGGCAGGGATTACCTTTGCAAAGGCACGTCTGCGTCGTTCTTTGCGAATGGCTTCAAGACATTCTGAATCATCATAGCTGTAAAACAGTTTCAGATCCTCTCTTTCCGAAGGAGTCAGATACGGGAGTGTGTTCTCCGTATCGTATATGTTCCTTTTTCCCTTCATTTTTTCGTTTTATTGCCGAATCCGCACAATCCCGTGACCGCCATTTCCATATTGGGACCTGCAGTCTTCGACAGGATATACTCTATCTCAATACAAAGACGAAACAATGTATGATAATCATTACACATTTCAACTATTTTTATATGGGCATCAAACCACAACAATGATTATCAGCACGTAAAAGCGTCAGGAAATGTTTATGACAGGACAAAGTTATGCGTTTTTCTTTGAATTGTTAGATTTTTTTCTCTATTTTACGCCTCCAAAACAACAATACAGGCACGTGAGAAAGGTTAATTGAGGAAGCATGATTCAAATTTCACTGATAGAAAGAGTATTCAAGAAGCATTATCGCAGTGCCGTATTTTATGCCCAACGCATCGTTCAGCGGAAAGAGGTAGCAGAAGATATCGTACAAAACGTATTCTTGAAATTCATGAGTGGCGAGATCACCGTCCGCGGCGACTTGAGTGTCTATCTATATACCGCCGTGCATAACCGATGTATCGATTATATTCGGATGCGTCGGTTGACAGACACGACGACTGACGAGCTGGCAGAGGAATTGGAAGACATTGCTCCGGATTTTCATCCGGAGAATGAACTTTTCGTCCGTACGCTTCACATGCAACGCCTCTATGAAGCGATTGAGGATTTACCGCCCAAAAGACGCCGTATTTTCTGTATGATACAGCTCGAACGGCTTTCATATGCAGAGACAGCCGATGCCCTTGGCATATCGATCAATAGCGTAAGGACCCAAATGTACCGGGCCATGCGTTTTTTGAAATCGACTCTCCGGAACGGTCACACCTCCGGCCGAAAACATACCGATCGAGAGGAATCCGACAAAACCTAACAAAACCTCTTCCCCGACTGTGGGAAAGAGATCAAATCGCCCAATCGGCCCGTTTTCGGGTGGACTGGAATTTCTTATCGCCGCAAAACGCAAAAATGCCGATATCCTTTGGGTATCGGCACATACGGTACGGGAATCGTGATTTAATCCGAAGACATCGTTGTGGTGTCATAAGCTACAAACAGGCCATTCAAAACAGCGTCTGACTTCCTGTCCTGGAGGGGTATCGCTCTGCTTTCCAAAGTTCGGACAATTCGGAAACAATTATCGCTGCCGTTGTTTAACGGCATACGACACGGTTTCATCAACCGAGATAAGATTTCAAGAACTTGTTCCGGGAACTGTGGCGGAGACGACGGATTGCCTTTTCCTTGATTTGACGGACACGTTCTCGTGTAAGCCCGAATTTTTCTCCGATCTCTTCGAGCGTCATCTCCGAGCATCCGATACCGAAGAAATAACGAATGATATCTCTTTCGCGATCGGTCAATGTGGAGAGTGCACGTTCGACTTCGGTGGAAAGCGACTCATTCATCAATCCACGGTCGGCATTCGGAGAATCTGTATTGACCAATACATCGAGCAGATTGTTGTCTTCCCCGTCAGCGAACGGAGCATCAACAGAGACATGCCGGCCCGAAACACGCAGTGTGTCGGAGACCTTCTCTTTAGGCAGATCAAGTGCCGTCGCCAACTCTTCGGGCGAGGGAGTCCGTTCGTTTTCCTGTTCGAAACGGGCAAAAGCTTTGTTGATCTTATTGAGAGAACCTACCTGATTGAGCGGCAGCCGCACAATACGCGATTGTTCGGCCAGGGCCTGAAGGATGGATTGCCGAATCCACCAGACCGCATACGAAATAAACTTGAAGCCACGTGTTTCATCGAACTTTTCAGCCGCCTTAATCAATCCGAGGTTTCCTTCATTGATAAGGTCAGGAAGGCTCAATCCCTGATTTTGATACTGTTTTGCGACCGAAACCACGAAACGCAAATTGGCTTTCGTCAACTTTTCCAATGCTTCCTGATCACCTTTCTTGATCCGTTGCGCCAGTTCCACTTCTTCCTCCACCGTAATCAGGTCTTCCTTCCCGATCTCCTGCAAATATTTGTCGAGCGACGCACTCTCACGATTGGTGATGGACTTCGTAATTTTAAGTTGCCTCATCTAACTATCTTTAAGTTTACACATCAGTCTCACTTTACGGAACGACAACCGTTCCGGTTTTCGTTTTCAACGGGTAGCGTTTCCGAACCTACGGTTTCGTCTATCATTCCGCCGGCATTCAGTCGGGCCTATCCGGATTTTTCGGACAAATGGGGAGCCGTCCTTCCCATTTCCGAATCGAAGACAAAAACCCCGGCCTCCTGCTAATGCATGGAAGCCGGGGCAATATGACTCCTACATCCGATACATTACACTTCCGCCTTATCGGGTGATCGTATAGCTTGCCATACGTCCGTTGGGATAGACACCTTCGATCAATGTTA
>CASDWR010000160.1 GCA_949284665.1 uncultured Rikenellaceae bacterium
ATTCTTGAATCCCGCTTTTTCGAAGGCTGCGTTCCAACTTTCGATCCCTTGTCGGATCGCTTCCACCCAACTCTCACGGAAAAGCGTGTCGATATAAAATGTGATCGGCTCAATGGGCTCGGAGAGCTCGCCGCTTGAAGGTGCAAACGGATCAAACATCTTCAAATCCCAACGACCGGCAAAATAACCGGGTTTACTTCCATTCTCACTAAAAGAAGTATAGGACACATATGCCGTCCCGATCCGCGGGTCTGCCTTACGTGTCTGCATCTCCTCCTCAGGCAATAATGTCAACGAAGAGACCAGTCCTATTGAAACCTCGGGTTTTTCCGCCAATATTCCTGCCCAAGAGCCCAACGTTAACCGAAGTCCTACCTCCGACGCAACCGTCAAACTGTTTTCGAATGCATCTACTTTGTCGATTTTTGCAGCGGACGGGATCAAAGCACTCTCGTATACATAAGAGCCATTTCCCATGGATGTACCCCGCAAATCCAGAATGTCCTTGTTGCCGGCTTGAAAAAAGGACGAAGCATCGATTACCACCGAAGTACTGTCGTTGTCATTGGCTGCGATAGGGAATGCATACAGGATCGGACCGATATTCGAAAGATCGAGCGCCTGTTCGATCCGCGTATCATCATTCTCCGCCAATACATTGTACTTGGGCTGACGGAACAACACCAACGAATCCGTTCGATCAATTCGAAAACGCTTGGTCGATGAAGCGGAGAGTCCCGGCGACAACGCCCCCACGTCACTCGTCCGATCAATCCAGGAGCTGACCAACAAATCTCGTCCAAATACTCCGTAAGGGATTTCAAGCCATATTTTTTGATCGATCAGATGGATCGTAATGAATCCTTTTTTGCAGACATGGTTCTTTTTCCCCTTGAAAATCTTGTCATATGGAGTCGCTCCCTTTTTAACAACTGTTTTCGTTGTATCTGAAAGGCCTTTCTCCTCTTTCCCGACGACGTTTTCCGTTTTCGGGGATTTCTTCTCTCTCTTTTTTGCGGCGCCCTCCTGTATCGGAGCACACAACATACCGCAGAGAAGTCCGAATATGAAAATACGATATTTCATCATCTCGAAAGCCTCCTTACTTTAATCCGTACTCAAGAGTATACAACAACAATTCATAGTGCGATTTCGTTTCGCCCGTTGCACCGTTCACGCGGTTCTTGAGCAACGTCTTCACTCGGGTCATATATGCATACACATCTGCCACGGTCGCTTGTCCTCTATTGAAAATGGCCCGTGGGAACCATCCGAAGCCCGATATGGGATCGTATTTGAGATTGCCGTAAATGCCCTGATTACCGCACCCCATATCGCAAACATGCGTATGCATGTCATGCATCTCCTCTACAGTAGGACTCTGCAGATCAGTAGCTGCAATCCCCCTGCGTGAACCAGGCAGCGGGAAATTCGCACTGCTCATCATGGCTTTCACATAATAATTCTGAAGGTCCATTTGATCCCGTGTCAGTTTCTTGCCACGGACCGTCGGCTCCCAAACAAAATCATACACCTTGTCGGCACAGTCACGGAACGAGAAGGGATTTCCGGCAACACCCGATGTCATGGACACCTGGAACGGAGCATTGACAATCAACATCGAAAGCAGGTTGGCAATTGCCCCCTTGGGTGAACCGACCAATGCAAGTTTGTTAAGCAACTCCTTATCGTCGAGCCAATCGAGATCACCGTATAATTCGAACAGATAGGACAATGCTTCCAATTGTTTCTCTGTAGGAATATTCTCGAAAGCCGGCAGATCGTCTCCTGCCTTCACTTCATTTTTGTAGATACCCCCGACATTCAGATAAACATGCTGTATATACATGGCCAACTGATTGAGTATCGACTCAAAAATCTCGTTCCGGAACTCATAATCGTCATCGCCCGAGGTAATCCAACCGTCATATTCTTTCAAGATCCGCTTCAGATTGGCCACACCATACCGCGATGCTTTCACCGCATCATCGCCAAGATCTTCCGTCTGTGAACGCGGGTCATAATAACTCCACCAGAACTGTTGCTTGCCATAACGGTACACGGGATTCTCCTTCACGGCATCGGTAATCCATTTCGTGGTAATAGGAGCCTCCTCTTCAACACCCTCCACATCGAACACAGGCGTATAGGTCCAACGGATCAGATAACGATCGTACTCGCCAAAACGGGGAGGAGTCAGCTTGACACCGCGCTCCTTGTCACCCGGCTGCGCCACGTAATTGAAACGGGCATAGTCCATAATGGATGTCGTGGTCCCATGCTGCTGCGTATAGGAAGGTGAGCGGAGTGAATCGACCGGAATAACCGAAGACCCACTCATATTGTGCATGAATCCGAGGCAGTGGCCGATTTCATGCGAAATCACATAGCGAAGCGCATCGCCCATCACTTCGTCGGGCAATTCTACGGCACGTACATCCTCGTCGACTGCCGCGGTCTGTACGAAACGCCAGTTGGTAATCAATCGGACGATGTCATGATAAACGTAAACCGACGCATTGAGAATCTCACCGCTCCGGGGATCCACCCACGACGGTCCCATGGCATTCTGTATGCCGATCGGGGCATAACGCACACAGGAATATTTGATATTGTCGGGATCGAATTCTGGATCGTCGGTCGGGAAATCCTTCGCTACGATAGCCTCCTTGAATCCGACCTCCTCGAACAACTCCTGCCACTGTTCAATACCCTCTTTGATATAAGGTTTCCATTTGTCAGGGAAATTACTGTCCACGTAAAACACAATAGGCTTCACAGGCGTAACTTTTTCACCACGACGGTATGCAGCCGTATCGGAAGGGATGAGCTGCCATCTGTTCGCATAATATACCGGGTATGAAGTACGTACACCATCCCCAAGTTGAACCCGAGGGGTAAAGAACACTCCAATGCGATAATCAGCCATTCTGGGGCGATAGGGTTTCTCGGGCAACAATACGATCGACCGAGTCATCTCAGCAGTAAACGGGGCATCTTTAAGCACCGTTTTATCACTCCGACGATCCGTCAGCGTGTAGGTATATGAAAGGACACTGCGGATCGAAATATTGTCGCTGAAGGCCTTGACACCACTCAAATAGGAGCGTTCGCTTCTGTAACTTTCCGTCCGTTTAAAAGCCGATCCATACAAAGAGTAAGCATCGAAAGGGCTTATTTTTTTATTGTCGCTCACAAAGAAATCGGTCATCTCAAATACGACGGCCGTGCTGTCGTTGTTATAAGCAGCGATCTTCGCATTCTTCAAAATCGAACCGATTGTGCTGGCTTCCAGTGCCTTGTCGATATTCTCGTCGGAAGAGATATAATCCGTGTTGAGTTGCCTCAACTGCACATACGTATCGTTTTTGGTGAAAGTTATGTGCAGGGGGTCCGTAGGTTTCGACCCGACGATAGCATTCCCGTTATCGCTGATCTGGGTAACGGTCGATCCGAGCAACATTTCCCGTCCGAACATGTCGAGAGGCATCTCGAAATAGAGCTTGCCCTTCATCATGTGAAGCGTGATCATTCCTTCAGCCGTCTCGTGTTTGTCTTTGAAAAGCTCGTCGTATTTGCTTTTCTTTTTGGTGGAGTCGCTTTTTTCAGTTTCTGCTTCCCCTTTTTTCTTCTTTTTGTCCTTTTTGCTACGGGCCGACTTCGTTTCTTCCTTTACGGTCTCGGTTTTCCCCTTTTCCTTGCTGGCGGAAACCGCCTCTACAGGTTGGCCGAAAACCAGAATGGCCGCACATAAAAAGCACAGGAGAGTAGTTGTTCTTTTCATTACAAAAACCATTTGTTAAACAAAACGCAAATTTGTGGTTGGCCCATCACAAGCCAACCACAAACTTATAACGTAATTCGGTTATAAAATAATATACTCAAACCGATATTTATCAGATATTAATAGATTGTCCCGATCACATCGAGCACCTTACCGAAACCGTCGTAAACCAACGCACTGTTTTTGTCGAGCTCTCCGCTGCCAAGACGTACCATCGGCACAACGGAAACCTTCCCTTCAGTATCGTTTTTCAGCGACATTACGACCAACGCTTTGTTGTTGAGCGCCAATTCCTGTATACCTTTGTCAAATGCCGAAGTATCGACCGTCTCCAATCCCTGGCGATAAAGTTTTATGCCCGTAATTTTTTCGCCTGCATCGGGAGTATAGACGGAGGTAACGGAAACATTGGTATTCAGGAAAGGCATCGCATAAATACCTTCTTCGACTGCCACGTAAAGTACAGCCTCGTTGTAGGCAAAAGCCGTGGCCACTGCCCGATCGAGAAGACTTTTCCCTTCGGCAGGTATATTACGAAGAAGGTACGCTCCAGTAGGAGATGTTTCCGAATATCCATCATGTCCGGCTTTACTCAAAGCATAAATAGCATATTCACCGGTTGCGTCGTCTTTCATCAGGAACGTCATTCGGTTGCCGTCGATACTGAAACCGCCATCCACTGCCGTTTTTCCCGGCAAATTAGTAATGTCGAACGGATCGGTTGTCGGTTGCAACGTAATATTCAATAGGTAAGGAGGCCTAAAATAGGCCTGATACGAACGGAATGTAGCATTCTCCTTATCGTAAAACGTTAACGCGTTATACCCTACTCCTCTTGTGGGGATTGATACGAATACCCCGTTGCTGGCATTCAAAAGTACCGTAGTATATGGGACCGAAAAAGGAATCGTTGAGGCTGTTTGTAAACCACCATATACACTGCCATCTGCGAGAGGGACCAAAAGTGTCTGACTGGTATAGAGAATGTCCTGAACCGGTGAAGGAGACATATAAATGGCCACCTCGTTCGGTTCCAGTTCACTCAAGTCCATAAAGTCAAATCCGATCAAAGACCCTTCGCTGTCCGTACCCAGAACGTAATTGGTATGCGTACCTCCTGTAGTACTTCCGACCGTTACCATGGCAAGCGAAGAAATCAGACGATCGTATGTTTTACCGGCCGTTGCGAACACATTCCGATAAATTACCTCTTCCCCCGTATAATTCGTTGTCAAACTCTTATTCTTGATGAATGTCATGTCGGACGTAACACCATCCTTGCTGTCGGCAATCAGCAAACCATCCACAAAAGCGCTGCGTACGTATATCTTCCAGTTCATATATGTATCGAGACCGTTTTCGGGATCGTTGACCTTCAACACAAGATCATAAGGCGTCGTTGCAATTGGATGCGTTATTACAGTGTCAAGTTCTATTTCGTCACCCAACACCACATATTCCGGAGATGTGCTATTTACGGACATGCTCCATTCATAAATCAGATTGTCGGGATTTTTCACGCCGTCTTTGGTTACAGACGGGCTCAATGTTATCCGACCGGCATAATCCACATATAACGGGCCGCTCATACCCGCCGTATCAATTACGACGCCATTGATCGGATTGGTTGCCAAAGTGCTTTTATCTTTATAACAACCCGTCATAAATGCCGCTACCGTCAACACCAGCAACGACAACACATATTTATTTTTCCTTTTCATAATCCGCTTCTAATTTAATTCAGTGGGTAAGCATTAGCTGTGGTTTCTATACGCGCCTGCACTGGAGTGCCCTCTTTGGCGCCTCCATTATGGAGCAAGGGTTCTCCATCATGCTCATCCTTGTAAGCCTGAAGCCAATCGGCAAGGATTTTTTGGTATGCGTAAAACAAATTCCCGTTATAAATCCAATTATATCGAGGCAAATACTTGTATCCGTCCGAATTATATTGGGAACCATGTACATCGGCATCGTCCCAATCGTCCCATCCGAGCGCATTCACAATTGCCATCATAGCATTTGAACATACAACACTGGTACTGGATGAAGCATAAGAAGCTATTCCGGCAATCAACATATTGTAACTCATCAGATAATTCCTTGCCGAGGGCAACGGGATCTGAGCACCCCATGTCAATCTGGCCTTTATATCACTCAACACTATCCCATCATATAGTGTAGTACATGGAGGAAGATCCCCTCCTTCCGCCAAAACGAGTTCCAAAGCATAATCCGTTTCCTTAAGAGCCTCCAAATTCTTAAGGCGTATACGGATATACCCGGCTTCCTGATTTGCGGGAATTAATGACGCAAGAATTTCGTAACTCCCCTCCGGTGCAGTGGTTCCTTCTTCATCAATCACATAATTGACAGAACGATCATAGGAAGCTGTACGGCCAATGACTAACAAATTCAAATCAATGTCGACATACTCTGCATCCATTTGATCTACAAATGAGAACGATTTCGAGTATACAAAAGGTCTTGGATTATTATTCGGTTTGACACGATTATCGAAACGAACCGCATCGTATGTACTGTCATAAACCGACAAGTCTTCCTGTTGGCATGCTGACAATACGGAAACCGCAGCAGCCAATACCATTATTATTCCTTTTTTCATGATTACCTCACAATTACAATGTAATACCATCTGTCTTAACTCCTGTTGCTTTCACTGTCAGGAATAGGCAATACGTACTGTGTATCCGTGTATTCCGTTACACTACCAGGCATGGTAGTCGCACCCGTACGCTTATAATAATAGAACATCACACCCTCGCTGATAAATTCGCGGCGATACTCCTTGGCAATTTCCTCCACTACAAGGTCAGAAGTGTTTACTGCAGCACGATCGGTCGGATCAAGACCACGCGCAACACGAATGACATCCAACTTGTCGATTGCCTTGCTCAGATTAGGTGTTGCCGAGGTAGCATAACATTCAGCAGCGATATAATACATTTCCGGAATGCGAATCAAGGGAACACGCCAATTGATAGCATTATCATCATCGGAAGTTGACGTAACTTTCAGTTTCAACGGGACCCGACCAATGTTTGCCACTGCCCAAGCAACCGAACCACCGCGGAAATCGGTTGTCGATCCGTCATATATATCTTCAAAATCTTGCTCTGTCAGATAAATATCATGTCCGGAAG
>CASDWR010000161.1 GCA_949284665.1 uncultured Rikenellaceae bacterium
AGAATGCACGGCTTTCCTGGACACAGGTAGAAACAGGATCGGCGATCACCTGGAAATATCCGAGTTGCATATTGGCCGGAGACAACAGTGTCGGAGAATTTTATTCGGTCGCGTTGACGAATAACTTCCAACAAGCCGATACGGGAACGAAGATGATCCATTTGGGACGCAATACGCGGAGTCGGATCGTCTCGAAAGGGATCTCCGCCGGACAGAGCCAGAACAGTTATCGAGGACTGGTAAGGGTGAGCGGCAAAGCCGATAATGCCCGAAATTATTCGCAATGCGATTCGTTGCTGATCGGCGACAAGTGCGGTGCTCATACCTTCCCCACGATTGATGTACGCAATGCGAGCGGAGTGGTGGAACACGAGGCCACGACATCCAAAATCAATGAGGAACAACTTTTTTACTGCAACCAACGGGGAATTTCCACAGAGGATGCGGTGGGATTGATTGTCAATGGATATGCCCGGGAGGTATTGAACAAATTGCCGATGGAATTTGCGGTGGAAGCGCAAAAGCTGTTGGCGATGCAGCTGGAAGGGACGGTCGGATAGCGATTGGCAGAGAGGTATGAGAAGATGAAGGTTGTCGTTTTGAATGGAAGTCCCCGTCGTAACGGATTGGTGTCGCAAATGCTTGAGGAAGTGGTTGCGGGATTGCCTGTCGGGGTTGAGGTGGAGACTTTTTTCATTCACGACTTGCTGGTCGGAACGTGTATGGGGTGTATGAGATGCCGGTCGTTACGGCATTGTGTATTGCCCGAGGATGATGCACATCGCGTAGCAGAGGCGATTCTCGGAGCCGATGGATTAATCGTCGGATCACCTTGCTACTGGGGTAACATGAGCGGTGAACTGAAAGTGTTGTTCGATCGTATGGTCTATGCCTTGATGGGGGAGCGTACGAACGGTTTGCCTGTCCCGTTGCACAAGGGCAAACGGGTCGTGATGATCTCCACATGCAATACGGTTTATCCGTTCAGCGTGTGGTTCCATCAAACGAGTGGTGTGTTCCGTGCCTTGCGGGAGATCTTCCGCTGGAGCGGTTTCCGGATCGCCGGAACCTTGGGGAAAAGCGGATGTCGGGAACATCCGGAACTAACACCGCGTGAAATTAGAAAATGTAAAAATTTGGCGAAAAAAATATGTTGAGCGTTAAGAATCTACACGCATCGGTCGAGGGCAAGGAGATCCTTCGCGGAATCGATTTTGAAGTAAAGGAAGGCGAAGTGCATGCCATTATGGGCCCGAACGGGTCGGGGAAAAGTACGTTCGCATCCGTGCTAGCCGGTCATAACCGATATGAGGTGACTGCCGGGGAGGTGGTATACGACGGAATGAATTTGCTCGATATGTCCATTGAAGAGCGGGCAAGAGCAGGATTGTTCCTGGGCTTCCAGTATCCGGTGGAGATTCCCGGTGTGAGCATGGCCAACTTTATGAGAATGGCTGTTAACGAACGTCGTAAATGGTTGGGTCAAGAACCTTTGACGGCAGCGGAGTTTTTGCGCTTGATGCGTGAGAAGAGTGCGATCGTCGAATTGGACAGCAAACTTACTTCACGTGCAGTGAATGAAGGTTTCTCTGGCGGAGAGAAGAAAAAGAACGAGATATTCCAGATGGCAATGCTGGCACCGCGGCTGGCATTGCTGGATGAGACCGACAGTGGCCTCGACATCGATGCATTGCGTATCGTGGCCACCGGGGTGGACCGTTTGCGCAGACCGGACAATGCAACCGTGCTGATTACGCATTATCAACGATTGCTGGATTATATCCGACCCGATTTCGTGCATGTGCTCTACAACGGCAAAATCATCTATTCGGGTGGCAGCGAACTCGCTCAGAGACTCGAAAAAGAGGGGTACGATTGGTTGATCAACGATTGTAAATAGGATAACCGAAGCCAGCCATGAGAGAGATTGATGCCTTGAAAAAGGAGACGTACCGAATCGTTCTGAATGGTCGGAAGTCTGCGGAGGGATTGCAGGTTACTTCCGAAGGTGTAGTGTACGGCATTGTACGGGGCGATGGCGGGCGCTATCGTGAACTGTTTGCCCGTCTTGGAGTTTCGGAAGGTGATTGGGTGGTTTGTATTCCTGATGGAGTTGTAGTCGAAAGACCTTTTTTTGTCGAATATGAAGATTCGATGGCTGAGGGGAAACACGGTGTGGCAATGCTCGGAAAGGATGCGCGGGCGACCCTGTTCGGTGTGGCAGAAAAAATCGAAGACGAACGATCGGAGATCGTACGTGAGATTTTTGTGGGGGCTGGAGCCACGTTGCAATTGCAGGAGCTGTATGCTCCGGGAGCAGACAGGATTTTGGTATCCGAAACCCGGAGTGTAGTGGGCAATGGAGGCCGAATGGAGACAGTATTTGCCGTATTGGGCGAGGGGAACTCGAATGTGTCGTATGTCACGGACCTCGCTGAACCCAATGCCGGGAGTACTCTCTACGGCCTGTTTATGGCGGCATCTTCCGAAAATGTCGGTATCGGAGTCCGGATCGACCATTCGGTTTCCGACTGTCGGAGTGAAGCGTTGATAAAAGGGATAGCATCGGGAAATGCACGCGGTGAATTTAAGGGACATGTCTATGTGGCCCCGGATGCCCAGCGGACAGAAGCCTACCAGCAAAGTCGGAATCTTGTGTTGAACGATACGGCACGCATTACCACCATGCCGCAGTTGGAGATCTATGCCGATGATGTCCGTTGCAGCCATGGAGCGACTGTGGGCCAACTGGATGCCGATGCGATCTATTATATGAGGCAACGCGGATTGAGTTTGGATGAGGCGCGTCGTTTGCAGATGACCGGATTCGTGAATGATATCATATCGCGTTGCGGAGAGGGCCATTTCAGCGAAGAGGTGCGCTCTTTGGCGGCAGCTAAAATCGAAAAACTTTGACAATGAGAATATTCGATCTTGAAGAAATACGGCGTGATTTTCCCATACTCTCGCGCCAGGTATACGGTAAACCTTTGGTTTATCTGGATAATGCGGCTACAGCACAGAAACCGCGTTGTGTGTTGGATGCGGTCATGCGACTTTACAGCGAGACGAATGCGAATGTCCATCGCGGAATTCATTTTTTGTCGGAGCAGTGTACCGAGATGTATGAACAGGCACGTGAAAGGGTGCGATCATTTGTCAATGCCGCATCTTCCGAGGAGATCGTGTTTACTTCCGGTGCAACGGCCGGAATGAATGCTGTGGCATACAGCTATGGGGAATTGGCATTCGGACGCGGCGACAATATCGTTGTCAGCGAGATGGAGCATCATTCGAATATCGTACCCTGGCAGATCGTATGCCAGAGAAAAGGGGTGGAAATTCGGGTGCTGCCGTTTGACGACCGTGGCGAATTGGAAATCGATCGGTTGCCGGAGCTAATCGACGGCAGGACCAGAATCGTTGCTGTTACACAGGCATCGAATGTGCTTGGAACCCGACCGGATGTGAGAAAGATTGTGGAAATAGCACATTCCATCGGAGTCCCGGTTGCCGTGGATGGATGCCAGGGAGTGGTACATGGAGGGGTCGATGTACAGGCTTTGGGGTGTGACTTTTATGTTTTTTCGGGTCACAAACTCTACGGTCCCAATGGAACGGGTGTGCTGTATGCCCGTCGTGAGTGGCTCGAGAAGATGCCTCCATTCATGGGGGGTGGAGATATGGTGGCGAACGTGTCGTTTGACAGGACCGTATTTGCTGATTTACCCCTTAAGTTCGAGGCCGGTACGGCCAATTATGCCGGTGCCGTGGGACTGGGGGAGGCGATCGAGTATTACCGACAGTTCGATCCGAAGGATGTGGAAGCACATGAACGCACCTTGTCGGTTTATGCGGCCGAACGGTTGGAAAAGATCGACGGCATGAAGATTTACGGCACAACATGCGACAAATGCAGTATCTTGTCATTCAATGTAGAGGGGGTGCATCACTCCGATTTGGGGATGATTTTGGATAAACTCGGCGTCGCGGTACGGTCCGGTGCACATTGTGCCGATCCGGTGATGAACCATTATGGTGTGCAGGGAATGTGTCGTGCGTCGTTCGCTTTTTACAATACCATGGCCGAAGCGGATGCCCTCGTTGAAGGGGTGAAGCGTGCGGTCGACATGTTGAGATAATCGCGGCGTGTCGTGTCCCCCGTACGAGGAATGGGCGGCGGCAGGATCGAGATGCGATAAAATAGATGAAAGATGCCTTTTGTAGTACTCGAAGGATTGGACGGAGCCGGTAAGTCGACTCAGGTTTCGTTGTTGAAAAAGATGTTTGCCGAACGGGGGGTGGAGACGGAATATCTCCATTTCCCGCGGTTCGACGCGTCCGTATACGGAGAGATGATTGCTCGTTTTTTGCGTGGTGAATTCGGATCGGCCGATGAGGTGAGTCCTTATCTGGTTGCATTGCTTTTTGCCGGAGATCGGGCGGATGCCGCCCGGATGATCCGCGGATGGCTCGATCAGGGCAAGTTCGTGATACTTGACCGATACGTCTATTCCAATATCGGATATCAGTGCGCAAAGGTGGCGGATCCGGTTGCGCGTCGTAACTTGAAAGAGTGGATATGGAGGCTTGAATTCGAACGATTCGGTATCCCGAAACCCGATCTTTCGCTCTTTCTGGATGTGCCTTTCGAATTCACGTCCCGCAAATTGTCTGCTCAACGGAGCGGTGACGATCGTGAATATCTCAAAGGAGTCAGCGATATCCATGAAGTATCGCTCGAATTGCAGCGAAGAGTTCGTGAGGTCTACCTTGAGGCGGCTGCCGAGGATGGAGCATTGCGGGTGATCGACTGTTCCGACGGCAAGGGGTTGATGGCTCCGGCCGATGCTATTTTTGAAAAGATCGAAAGAGAAATAGAACCATTGATCGAAACCCTGAAATAACAGATAAGTAAGAATGAAGAGAGAGAAATTAAGGAAGATCGCCACTGCCTGTCGGTTGATATTGGCTGCGGTTTTTATATTTTCCGGTTTTGTAAAAACGATCGACCCCTGGGGAACTGCCATTAAGATAGAAGAGTATTGCAACAGTTTCGGAATGGAGTGGTTGGTGCCGTACGATACGGTGTTGGCAATTTGGTTGTGTGCTGCGGAGTTGATGATGGGCTGTATGTTGCTGTTCAAGGTGCGCATTCGTTTGATCTCGATTTTCGCCGTATTGACCATGTCATTCTTCACTCTTCTGACATTAGTCATAGCCATTTGGAATCCGTTGGATGACTGCGGTTGTTTCGGCGAGGCGATTAAAATGAAAAACTGGTACTCTTTTCTGAAGAATCTTGTCTTGTTGCCGATGAGCATTACGGTGTGGTACGAGGCGCGTGACCGTCGTATCTTCCCTTTCACGCGTCGGGAGATTATCTGTACGTTTTTGTTTGCGGCGATGGCTGGCGGATTGGGGGCGTACTGCTGGCGACATTTGCCGCTGATAGACATGTTGCCCTACAAAAAGGGTGTCGATTTGACGCGGGATGTATTGTGTACCGATTGCCTGGAGGGAACCACCCGTCTGGTCTATGCCGATAAACTAAATGGCGGTGAGGTGGAATTTGAAGTCACCGACACTACCTGGTACGATACCACTCGTTGGGAATATCTCAGGACGGTTACGCCTTTCGACAACGTTACGCCTGAGATGTTGGAGAACGATTTTGCCATTTACGATGGCGACGAAAATATAACTGCACGGTTGCTCGACTATTCTGGGACGACCTATATGATATGCGTTCGGGAGATAGAGGCGCTGGATCGCAAATGCGAACAACGTTTTGCGCGTATTGCCCGTCGAGGGACCAAAAGGGGCGCTCAGGTTTTTTGTCTTACCTCTGAACTGTCGGGTGAAATACCGGAACGTATTGCATTTGATGGATATGAAGTTGCCTGTTATCGGATGCCCCAGAAAGTATTGAGTCTTCTCATGCGGGCCGATCTGGGGCTTGTCGAGGTTCGTGATGGCGTAATTGTTCGGAAACGGACCTGCTGGGATGCTGAAGAGTAAGGGTCGATAGCCGGCAGGGTGGCACGATTTTGGTACGTCTTTCGGGTTGAAAATGTTTCAACCTAAAGACGATATGCCGAAAATCATGTTCGCGGCATTTTTGCTGCTGTTCGGATGTGCCGGGTGTGGAAGACGCAGTTCTGTGCAGACATCCTCCGTAAGACCTGTTAAGATATATGAAGTGACTCCGGATCGTTTTATCGAGCGGAGTTTTGCCGGACTTGCCGGTGCTGATGAAGCATCGAATCTGGCTTTCAAGATAGCCGGACAGGTTATCATGTTCGATGTGAGCGAGGGGGAAAGCGTGGAACGCAACCGGGTGCTTGCCGAAATCAATCCACGCGACTATCAACTCACGGCACAAGCGGCCCTGTCGGCATATCAGACAGCCCGGGCGCGCCTCGATCGATGTGAACGCCTGTTGAAACATCAGGCAATTTCCAGACAGGAATACGAATTGGCTCAGACAGCCTTTATCGAGGCACAGTCGAACTATGAAAATGCGAAGGGCGTACTTTCGGATACCAGGTTGCTTGCGCCTTTTGCGGGGATTGTCGAAAAAAAATACGTAGATCTTTACCAGCGCATCCAACCAGGCGAGACGATCGTGAGACTGGTTAATCCGGTTTCCCGAAGTGTGAAATTCACCATGCCCGAAAGCGGTATTCCGTTGCTTCGGGGAAAGGATAAACAGTTTCGTGTCGAATTTGACAACTATGAGGGTGTTTGGTTTTCGGCCCGACTGAAAGATTATGTCCTTTCGTCAACCGATGGTATGGGCGTACCTGTGTCGTTGAACCTCGACGATGAGCGTTTGAAAGAGGCAGGGAACCGATATATCATCACGCCGGGGATGTCGTGTACGATCGTGATGAGTGTTGAAGGATCGGAACGTCCGAACGGAGTGGCTGTGCCTCTGACAGCGATTTATGCCCCGGTCGAAGGAGGAACCTATGTATGGGTGCTCGATTCCTCTGATCATGTAAATCGTCGGCCAGTGGTGCTCGGCGAAATATTCGGTATCGATATGGTTTCGATTGCGGAAGGTTTGTCGGCCGGAGACAGGGTGGTTACGGCTGGTGTGTACCGACTTCATGATGGAGAACAGGTGAAAATTCTGGGGGATAAATAGGGGAGGAAGAAATCATGACGAGTTTACCCGAATATTCTTTGAAACACGGCAAAGTGATTTGGTTTTTTCTTGCCGTAATGTTTATCGGAGGCATCTGGTCGTTCCGCACATTGGGGAAAAAAGAGGATGCGCCGTTCGTAATTAAAAGTGCATCGTTGGTAACGAGGTATCCGGGAGCAATGCCGGAAGATGTGGAGTCCTTGATTACGGAGCCTATCGAACGGGAAGTGCAGTCCATGCGCAACATCCACAAGATTACTTCGGAATCTTATTATGGATTATCGAAAATCATGGTGGAACTGGAACCGTCTACGCCGGGACGAGAAATTCCTCAGATGTGGAATGAATTGAGACGCAAGGTACTCGATGTGCAGCCCAAACTTCCTGCAGGAGCATCGCAAATCAGCGTTGGAGACGATTTTGGCGATGTGTACGGAATATATTACGGATTGAGTGCCGGAGAGGGGTACGATTACGAGGAATTGCGTTATTGGGCACAGTTGATTAAACGCAAGGTGGCGATGATCGAAGGCGTGCAAAAGATAACCCTTTTCGGTGAACGGAGTCCGGTAGTGGATGTTTATATCAGTTTGTCGGCCTTGAGCAACTTTTCGCTCAAGCCGGAAACAGTGATTGGGGTGTTGAGTGCTCAGAATACATTGGTGGGAAATGGCGAGAAACTGGCTGACGAGATACAGATTCGAATTTTGGAAGGAGGGACATATCGGTCTTTGAGCGATATAGCCAATCAGATATTGACTTCTCCCGACGGGAAACAGATCCGGTTGGGGGACATAGCCCGGGTGGAAAGAGGTTATACGGAACCGCCCGAAACCCTGATGCGCATCAATGGACGCATGGGGATCGGTATCGGAATCTCTACGGCCTCGGACAAGGATGTGGTGCGTACCGGTGCCCAGGTACGGACATGTCTCGATCAGTTGGTGTCAAACATGCCGGTAGGGATAGAACTGGTGACGCTATATCCGGAAGATGAAATCGCCCGACAGGCCAATAACGTTTTTGCCCTGAATCTGTCCGCATCGGTGGGAATCGTGATTTTGGTTATCATGCTCGTGATGGGTTTGCGTTCGGGAATCCTGATCGGGTCGTCTCTTCTCTTTTCCATTGGTGGCACGTTGTTGCTGATGGGACCGTTAGGGGAGGGGTTGAACCGAACTTCATTGGCGGGATTCATTATTGCCATGGGAA
>CASDWR010000162.1 GCA_949284665.1 uncultured Rikenellaceae bacterium
AAATATTTCATTTACGACCATAAAACAACCAATGAATATACAAAGACTCGAATAGATCTATATGCGGATGTCTTGAGAAAAGAGATTGATGAGGTAAATCCGGTACAATGTGTGTGTTTCGGACAAAAAGCGGGACGAGTGTTATATGATACAGGCATTTTGACTGACTACGTTGTTCTGCCGCATTTGTCCGGAACGGCTCGCGGTGCGATCATAAGGAAGTTTCCAGAATTGAAAACAAGAAGTGCTACTGTTGAAAACATTGTCGAATCATATACTAACGAAATAACCCGATTGGTACAGGAGTAAGCCGAAAATCCTATACAATAGAGTAGGCAATCATTAAATAACATTTTTATGGCTTATTGTTATAAACTGACAGCTCCACGCAGCATGGGTAAAATTCCCAAGGGATTTGTTTTGCAGGTAGCATCATGTTGTACTGCAAGACCAAATTCAGACGAGGTAAGAACTGCACTTATGGCCGCTGGATTTACTGATCAATCTTCATTAGGGTATTGCAGCTCTGGTAATTGGAAAGTAGAGCAGGTTAAGCTTTGATGGGAGGATGTGATAACCCCTCCTTGCCATTTCGGCGAGGAGGGTTCTTTTTTATTGATGTTGCCAAAAGAGGCTCCGGAAATTCCGGAGCCTCTTTGTTTTTCCCGAATACGTCGGACTGCTATTTGGCCTCCGGAGTGTGCTTGTACTTGAAGATGAGGGCAAATGCGATCGCCACAATCAGCGCATATGCGGCAAACAGGAACCACGATGTACTCCATCCGGCCGTCTGTGCCAGTGGATCGCTTTGCGAATAAACGAAGTGGTTTACCACGGTCTGCGCTCCGAGCGTGCCGACCGTGGCTCCGATACCGTTGGTCATGATCATAAAGAGTCCTTGTGCACTGGAACGGATGGCTGGATCGGTCTCCTTGTCAACAAAAAGAGAACCCGATATGTTGAAGAAATCGAAAGCCACTCCGTAAACAATCATCGAAAGGATGAAAAGCCATACTCCGGATCCGGGATTTCCAGCCCCGAAGAAACCAAATCGTAACACCCAGGCCAGCATGGCGATCAACATCACCTTTTTAATGCCGAACTTGCGCAAAAAGAAGGGGATCAATAAAATACATAATGTCTCGGAAATTTGCGACAGAGATATCAGCGCATTTGCATGGTTGGCGCCGAAAGTGTCGGCAAATTGGGGAATCGCCTTGAAACTCGTGATGAAAGGGTTGGCAAACCCGTTCGTGATTTGGAGAGAGACGCCCAACAGCATCGAGAAAATAAAAAATATGGCCATCTTCTTCTGTTTGAAGAGAGTGAAGGCACGAAGGCCAAGGGCATCGACAACCGACTTCTTTTCTCCCGACGTGTTGATCGGACAGCGCGGCAGGGTAAATGCATAGAAAGCGAGGGCCAGTCCCAGGACTCCCGATACGAAGAATTGCTTGTATGTGGTTTGGAAGCCTGTAGCATCGACGCAAAGCATTGCACAGATAAAACCGATCGTGCCGAATACGCGAATCGGAGGGAATGCCTTGATCGTATCGAGACCTGCTCCGTCGAGGGCCGAATAGGCAACCGAATTGGAGAGGGCGATGGTAGGCATATAAAAGGCGACGCTGATGGCATAGAGCGGGAAGAGTGTCCCGAACGCTACATCTGGTCCGGCTACCGAACCGTAGTAACCGGCGGCACCCATGAAACAAGCCGCAATGAAGTGGCAGATACCGAGCAGTTTTTGTGCCGGAATCCAGCGGTCAGCCACGATGCCGATCAAAGCCGGCATGAAAAGCGATACGATTCCCTGCATGGCATAGAAGATACCGATGTTGGTTGCCAGGTTTACCGATACCAGATAGCTGCCCATAGAGGTCAGGTAGGCTCCCCACACGGCGTATTGCAGGAAATTCATAACGATAAGACGAAGTTTTACATACATAGGTTGTTATGGTTTTTGTGTGTTATCCGTATTGACTCGTTTTCGGTTTAATTGCAAATGTACTGTTTTTTTATGATTTATCCTCTCTGTTCCGCAATTAATTGGGAAAGTCGTGCGATAATTTTATCATGAAAACCTTACCTTTGTCCAAAAAGGAGAGTGGATGGTGCAGAATGGGTGTACTTGTGATTTTGGACCGTGTTCTCTTTGCGCTCCCACAGGAGAAATTTGCGAACCGTCCGAATGCGGAGACAGTGACATAAGTGTAATCTTTTAAGAATAACAGACGAAAAGCTATGGGAAGAAAAGAGGGGATCCCTGAAACACCTGACACTGCATTTTCGCAGCATCGGTTGTCGGATGATTCCGACAGACGGCATCGACATTCCGGACACGATCATTCTCATGCGCAACTTCATGGCCATACTCATGCGATCGATCATCTGAACAGAGCCTTCGGAGTTGGGATTTTGCTTAATGTGGCTTATGTTGCCGCCGAACTTTTCGCCGGTTTTCGGATCGATTCGATGGCTTTGATATCGGATGCGGGGCATAACTTGAGCGATGTGGTGAGTCTGGTGCTTTCGATGCTTGCGTTCCGGTTGATGTCGGTAAAACCCAATTCGAGGTTTACCTATGGCTATAAGAAAAGTACGGTCCTGGTGTCTTTGCTCAATGCCTGTATCCTGCTGGTGGCCGTGGGATTGATCGTAGCCGAAAGTGTCGTGAAGTTGAAGGAGCCTCGTCCCATAGAGGGCGATGCGATTGCCTGGGTGGCCGGTGTGGGGATTGCGGTCAATGCTTTTACTGCATGGCTTTTCATGAAAGATCGGAAACGCGATCTTAATGTACGCGGTGCTTTTCTGCATATGGTCGCCGATGCTTTGGTCTCTGTCGGAGTGGTTGTCTCGGGAATTGTAATCGGTTTTACGGGCTGGTATTTGCTTGACCCGATCATCGGACTGCTTGTTGCCGTCGTGATTCTGGTTTCGACGGCGAGTCTGTTGCTCGACAGCCTCCGTCTTTCATTGGATGGCGTTCCCGCAGGTTGCGATCCCGACCGACTTCGGCGGGAAATAATGACACGCATTCCGGAAGTGAAAGACCTTCATCACATTCATGTATGGGCGATCAGTACAACCGAGAATGCTTTGACTGCTCATGTGGTTACGGAAGACGGCGAGATGGAGTACGACATCAAGTGTCGTGTGAAAAAGCTGCTCTCGGATGAGGGGATCACCCATGCGACATTGGAGTTCGAACGTCCGGGGGAGAACTGTACCTCTTGCAATTGTCTCTGACATCTATTTCTCCACGATCTTGGGAAAATGAGAATCAATTGAAGAGAAAATCATTCTGGCAATGACTCCTTTCCCGTCGACATGGACGGAGTGCACACGACTTATCGAATCAGGCGGTGAGTTGTTTGAATGGTTTGATAGGGAGAGGTGCCGGGAAGGCATTGCCTGGAGAAAAAGATGGATATTTGCCGACGACTGGGGCGGGGAATGGTGAGTCATGGAAAATACAAAAGGCATCCCATGGGTGGAGATGCCTTTTGTATTAAGAGGTCACAGATGTTTATTTCTTTTCGAAGAAATCTTTGATCTGATCGGTGAGGATAACGCCTTCCTTGAACATATAGGCTCCCGTTTTTTCCGATTTGACCATCTTAATGCATTTCGTAAAGTTCTTACCCGAACCCGTTTTCAGCGTTGCTACTACTTTCTTTGCCATGACTCGAAGATGTTATTTGATTTCTCTGTGAACGGTCACTCTTTTCAGATAAGGGTTGTATTTTTTACGTTCCATTCTGTCCGGAGTGTTTTTTTTGTTTTTCGTGGTGATATACCGCGACATTCCCGGCACACCGCTCTCTTTTTGTTCGGTACATTCGAGAATGACCTGAACTCTGTTGCCTTTGCCTTTTTTTGCCATGTTTCGATTAGGTTAATTAGTAGATGTTTTTGGGAGCTTTGGCTTCTTTCAGAGCTGCAGCGAGACCCTTCTTGTTGATGGTTTTGATTCCGGCGGCGGTTACCTTCAAAGTAATCCATCGATTTTCCGCCTCGCACCAGAAACGCTTGGTTTTCAGGTTGGGATTGAATTTGCGTTTGGTGCGCCTGTTGGAGTGGGAAACATTGTTGCCCACCATTGCAGTTTTTCCTGTAATTTCGCAAACTTTCATGGGTTTGTACTATTAAATTTGTCTACCCTGACAATAGGGCGTGCAAATATACGCCATTTTTCCCAAATCGCAAAACCTTCCGTAAAGGAATTGTCCCAATTTGTGAGGTTGGACGTTTGCCGGATGGGTCAATGTCCGGTAAAGGGTTCGAGCCGATCGATGAGCAGCAGACGTAACAGATTGACAGCTGATGCAGTGGCACGGTCGATATTCTGAGCACGAAGACGTCCGTATGTCATTTTGTATGCAAAGACACCTTGCGGGCCGGCAACGGCAATCCATACTGTTCCCACGGGTTTTTCTTCGCTTCCTCCGCCAGGTCCGGCAATTCCGGTTGTCGCCAGAGCATAGTCGGTATCGTACAGTTTCCGGACCCCTTCGGCCATCTCTTCGGCTACGGTACGACTGACGGCCCCGAAACAGGCCAGCGCATCTGCACGTACTCCCAATATCCGTTTCTTGATTTCGTTGTCGTATGCGATTACGCCGCCTTTGAAATATTCCGATGCGCCTGCCATGGACGTAAAGCGGGCGCTCAAGGCTCCGCCGGTACAGGATTCCGCAATTGCGAGCGTTGCTTTTCGTTCGGTGAGCAACCTGGCGGTGACCGAAGCAACCGTCTCATCTCCGAATCCGATAAAATAGGAGGGGATAATTTTTTGCAGCATCTCGAATCGGCGGTCGATCTCCATGTGAGCCTGTTCGGCTTCTACATCGTATGCCGACAATCGTAACCGGATTTGTGATGGACTCGGCAAATAGGCCAGATGCAACCAGTCGGGGAGAGTGTTCTCCCATTCGGCGATGGAGGCGGCCAATACTGACTCGGCAAGTCCGAAAGTGATGGCTGTTTTATGGACATTGGCATGCAGCTGGAAATGGTGCATGAGTTTCGGCAGCACGCTTTCTCGCATCAGGGCTTCCATCTCGAATGGAACCCCTGGCAGAGATACTAGTACCTTCCCGTCCTGTTCGAACCACATGCCGGGAGCCGTGCCGTTTTGATTCGGAAGTACGGTGCAGCATTCCGGGACGAGTGCTTGGGACTGGTTCAGTTCATTGAATTCGATCCCCCTCTTTTCGAGCATGGTACGAACCGCATCGAAGGTCGGTTGATGACGTACAAGTGCACAGCCGAACCGTTCGGCCAGTGTGTGTTTGGTGATGTCGTCTTTCGTGGGGCCCAGACCTCCGGTAAGCAGGACGATATCGCAGAGCCGCATGTTTTCGTCGATCGCGGCGAGGATCTCCTCTTTTCGGTCTCCGACGGTCATTTTACGCAATACGGAGATACCGACTTCGTCGAGACGCGCGGAAATCCACGCCGAGTTGGTGTCAACGATCTGTCCGATGAGGATTTCATCGCCGATCGTAAGAATGGCTGCTTGCATGGAAAGAGAAATTATAGGGTGAAGACAATCGGTTTATTCATCGGTTTGCCGAGTCGTGGAAGATGGACCGGATTCGTCTGACGTCGATTCTTTTTCCTGTTGCTGGGAGTCTCGATGTGAGGTTTCTTCCTCTTTTGTCGCGGAAGCGATGCGCTGGTGGGCTGTCGCTGCCAGGTGTTTGCAAATATGTTTGGCAAATCCGGGCCCGTTGTAGACGATACCGGTATAGATTTCCACAAGGCTGGCTCCTGCATCCAGCAGACGTTGTACATCTTCGGGGGAGGAAACACCGCCGGAAGCGATGACCGGATAGCGACCTTCGGTTTTGTGGCTCACGTAGTCGATCAGTTTCAATGTGCGCGGGAGCAACAGGGGACCGCTAAGTCCGCCGAATCCGATTTGCAGCAATGTTTTTTCCGGAGTTTGCAATCCGCTTCGGGCAACGGTGGCTCCCCCGACGACAACACCGTCGAGCGGGGTCCCGATCAAGATATCGATCAGATCGTCGATGAGACTCAACGGCCAGTCGATCGAAAGTTTCAACAAAACCGGACGGTATTGATTTTGTCCTCTGCGAAACTCGAACAACTCGTTCAGAACGGTTCGGATTTCATCATGGGATCGCAGGGGCGAAGGGTCTGAAACGCCAGGATCTCCGATATTCACGACAAAATAATCGACATATTCATACAGACTGCGGAATATTCGTAAAAAATCGTTGGCTGCCGATTCGAC
>CASDWR010000163.1 GCA_949284665.1 uncultured Rikenellaceae bacterium
TTTGGCGATTGCTCCCTATCAGGACCAGTTGTCGGACGAAAAGATTGGAATGATATACGGTATTGTACGTAAGATGCTTTTCAATCCAATTATTGTGGTGGTGCTGAATATTCTCAACTATCTGTTCACGGGGATGATCATAGGGTTGATAACCAGTATCTTTGCAAAAAAGACGCCGGTTTGGGCCGGTGAAAATAGCGAAG
This sequence comes from uncultured Rikenellaceae bacterium, assembly GCA_949284665.1. Lineage (GTDB taxonomy): Bacteria > Bacteroidota > Bacteroidia > Bacteroidales > Rikenellaceae > Tidjanibacter. The sequence continues at coordinate 204 of CASDWR010000163.1, forward strand.
AAGAGGAGGAGTAGCCATATGCCTGAATTGGAAACAAAAAACGGAATAGAGATATCGGTAGTCATTCCGTTGCTCGATGAAAGCGAGTCTTTGCCTGAACTGGCCGCATGGATCGAACGGGTAATGGATGAAAACGGGTTTATCTATGAAATCATATTCGTGGATGATGGGAGTCGGGATAACTCATGGCAAGTGATTTGTGACCTGGCGGGGAAAAATCGCTCCATACTGGGAATCCGTTTCAGCCGCAATTATGGTAAAAGTGCGGCTCTGTATTGTGGATTCGAGGCGGCATGCGGCAGGGTGGTGATTACCATGGATGCCGATTTGCAGGATTCTCCCGATGAAATCCCGGAATTGTACCGGATGATCGTCGAAGAGGGGTACGATTTGGTCTCCGGATGGAAAAAACAGCGACACGATCCGCTCGGCAAACGTTTGCCAAGTAAATTCTACAATGCAACGGCAAGATTCGTTTCGGGTATTCGGCTTCATGATTTCAACTGCGGTTTGAAGGCCTATCGTTTGAAGGTGGTCAAGAGTATCGAGGTCTTCGGCGAGATGCATCGTTATATCCCTATCCTGGCCAAAAAAGCAGGTTTCGGACGCATCGGTGAAAAGGTCGTACACCATCGGGCTCGCAAGTACGGTGTTTCGAAGTTCGGATGGGGCCGTATGATTAAAGGGTATCTCGATCTGATTACCGTCATGTTCATATCCCGTTTCGGGAAAAGCCCGATGTATGCTTTCGGGGGATTGGGGACGTTGATGTTTTTGGTCGGGGGATTTACAGCCTTGTGGGTCATCATCGACAAACTGGTCAAACAGGCCCACTCCGTGCCGGTACGTGCAGTAACCGATCAACCGCTGTTCTATATAGCTATTACAGCTGTAATTCTCGGCGTGCAGTTGTTCCTGGCCGGGTTCCTGGGTGAACTGATCAATCGAAATGCCTCTGACAGGAACAAGTATCTGATCGATGAACGGCTTCACTTGACTGCAGACCGAAAAAATGAAGGGAAAGATTCGAATGCGTAATATGATGCGAACCTTTTCTCCTGCTTGTCCGGCGTGATTATCCCCACAAGGAGACCTTATGGTGGATGTGCTTTTGGGACGTGGCGCGGATGTTTACGGTATGGGGAGAGGTTCGAAATGAATGGAAAAGAAGAATATGATACAGAGAATTCAAACCGTTTATCTGTTTGTTGCGGCATTGTTGATGTCACTGATGATTTTTTTCCCGATTGCCAAGTTCCTGATCGGAGGAGAGGAGTTGCGACTGATGGCTTTCGGTTTACAGTCTGTCGATACCGATACGGTTGTCGTATCGACGATTTACATGGGAATCGTTATTGTTTTGGCGGCGTTGTTGCCTCTTGTGACGATTTTTTGTTACAAAAGCCGAATGACGCAGGTACGTTTCTGTCTTACGGAACTCGTATTGTTGGTCGGGGCGCAGATTTTTGCCGTTTTTTATGCGGTACGGGGTGTACGGAGCATCGAGACGTTTGACCTGAACGCAATCAGTGTACAATTGCCGATGTTGTTCCCGTTTTTTTCGATGATAATGATCTATCTGGCCATTCGCGGAATTGTACGTGATGCCAAACTGGTCAAGTCGCTGGACAGAATCCGTTGAGGAGACACCCGCATAGAGTAGGGCAAGGGGAAGATGCAAATTTTGAGTGCGACTTCTCGCATGTCCGGTGCAATTGCATCGTAATTGCACCGGTTGCGTTCTGTTGGAAAAACCGAAATCGTCGGACGGAGGAGAGGAAAATGAATTTTTACTTCCCGATGGTTCGTTTGCCGGTTGTGTCTATTTCGAAACGCTCGCCATTGCGTACGACGGTTGCTTTTTGATTTGTGAAAGGGGTTACCTGTTCGAATGCAAGCGGTGTGAGCAAAGACCCGTCCGCTCGTAAGAAACCCCATCGGATTCCGTTACGGACGATGAATAGACCTTCGTTGCAATCGCCTATAAAATCGAACGGGGTGTTGGTGATCCGGTTCCCGCATCGGTCGTACAAA
>CASDWR010000164.1 GCA_949284665.1 uncultured Rikenellaceae bacterium
CTCCGAAGAGTCGTAAGGCTCGGATGTTGAAACCGATCATCAAGGGAAGTTGCATGGTCTTGGAGGTCATTGTGGCTTTTTGACTTTTGCCTTCGATGAAGGTGCTGTATTCGAAATCACGTGCCGAATAGAGCAATTCGGGCTGTATCTGGATGAATTCCGGGATTGAGAGCCGCACCGCTAATCCTAACTGGTATCCGATGCCTTTGCTCTTCCCATTGGAGATGCGCAGATCGTCCGATCGAATGGGACTCATCTGATAGGTGCCAGTAGTAATACCGCCGATAACTCCTATTTTGAGCGGTTGGGCACGTATGGCTGCAGCTTTTTTATGTGCCGGAGCAGGTGCCGCTGATGTCGTGTTGGGTTGCGATGCAGAGCTCTCCGAAGATTGTGCGGCAGCGATGCTTCCGGAGAACACGAATAAAAACATGATGTAGATGTACTTTTTCATAATTATTGAATGATTAATTGTATAGTTGATTGTATATGAATAGTATGGGATGATGCATCTTCGTGCGCCTTGGATTAGAAGACGGCGTGGTTAAACAGTATGGAGAAGTCCTGTGGGGTTAGAGCAGAGGGCTCAGCAGTCTGGCCAATGACTCATAGACGGAGTGCAGAGTGGGCCGATGTTCCCATCGCTCTTGTACGACTTCGAGACTCCGTTCCAAATCGTGAAGGAAATACCCTTCCAACTCTTTGGCTATTTTACGGTCGTAGATGATGGCCGACACCTCGAAATTGTCTTCGAAACTGCGAATGTCCATGTTGGCGGTTCCTACCGAACAGAATTCGCTGTCGATCATAATCAGTTTGGAGTGGTTGAATCCCTTTTTGTAGAGATATACCCGGATTCCAGCTTCAATCAGTTCTGAAATGTAAGAACGGGTAGCCCAATAGACGATTTTGCTGTCCGAACGGCTGGGGATCAATATGCGTACGTCGATACCGCTCAAGGCTGCTACTTTCAGGGCTGTCAGTATGGCCTGGTTTGGGAGAAAGTAGGGGGAAGAGATGTAGATGTGGTGTTGGGCTCGCGTAATGGCGGCAAAGTAGGCCTGCATGATCGATGCCCAGTCGGAATCGGGACCCGAAGAGGCGATCTGTACGGCTGTCTCTTCCGTGATGCGGTTATTGTTGGGAAAGTATTTTCTTGTATCTGTGAGTTGTTGTTTGCTTACAAAATACCAGTCTGTTACGAATACGGTTTGAAGCATATGGACCGCATCTCCTTCAAGTTTCAGGTGGGTGTCACGCCAGATGCCGACTTGACTCCGGCGAAGATATCGTTCCGCAATATTTATGCCACCGGTATAGGCCACGGTGCCGTCTACGACGATAATCTTGCGATGATTTCGATAGTTCACCTTGCTGGTGAGCCATGGAAAGACCACTGGCATGAAGACACGTACGTCGATGCCTGCCTTGCGCATTTGGCGGATGAGTTTCGGGTTCAACCCCCAGCTGCCCACGTCGTCGTAGATGAATCGTACTTCGACTCCGCTACGGGCTTTTTCCATCAGTATGTTGGCAATGCGTCGTCCGATGCGGTCGTTTTCGAAGATGTAATATTCGATATGGATAAAAGAGGTGGCTGCTCGCAATGCTTCGAGGATCGATGAGAATGTCTCCTTGCCGTTGTTGAGGATCTTGATGCGGTTGTGCATCGTCAGCAGTGCTTTATTGTTGTTGAGCAGTAGGGTGATGATGTCGCGGTTGTTGGCGATGTTCTGCCGGACCAGCAGATCGGGATCGGTAATGGCTTTTAGTTGTTTGCGGTACATGGCTTCGTACTGCTCGTTGTCCTTCATCTCCTTGCGGTTGAAGATTTTCTCTTTGCGATGGTTGCGTCCGAAAACGATGTAGAGAATGATGCCCGCTACTGGGGCCAAGGCAATGACGGTAATCCAAGCCAGGGCTTTGACCGGTTCTCGTTTGTCATGGATGATGAGTCCGATGGTAACCAATACGAATATCGTGTAGAGAATGTACACGATTGTTTTGAAATCTGCATAGGTTGTCAGGGGCAGAAATGTCGTCATTGGCAACTGTTTTGGAGGAGCTCTGTCACAAATATAATAAAGAAACGGTGTAAATGTCTTGCCTGTTAGCACAATATATACCAGAATTATAATGCTTGGCAGGGTAAATTTTTAGTAGATAATTATTTACTGATTTGTGGCGAAAGTTTGGAATTTCGAAATCTATTTCCTATCTTTGTCTAGGAATGAGGAGAGTTCCGGCTGGCAAAGCCGGGATTTTCTGTTTTCTTATTGTATAAGAACAAGAAAATTATGGCATCGAAAATTATCTATTTAACCGAAAGCGGTTATCAGAAACTGAAAGAAGAGCTGGAACATCTGCGCTCTGTGGAACGTCCTGCGATCTCTGCCCAAATCGCCGAGGCTCGGGATAAAGGCGATTTGTCGGAGAATGCCGAATACGATGCAGCCAAGGAGGCACAGGGTATGCTCGAGATGCGGATTGCCAAGCTCGAGGCAGAGATGGCTAATGCCCGCATTTTGGATGAATCGAAAATAGACACGAGCAAGGTGCAGATACTCAATAAGGTGAAGTTGCTGAATCACAATACGAAAAAAGAGGTGGAGTATACGCTGGTGTCGGAAAGTGAGGCGAATCTGAAAGAGGGTAAGCTCTCTATCGGTACGCCGATTGCCAAGGCAATTCTCGGCAAAAAAAAGGGCGACCGTGTGGATGTTGTCGTTCCGGCCGGGACGATCCATTTCGAGATTCTCGATATATCGTTGTAAGAAATAAGATGGAAGAAAAAAGTAAGACGAGGCTTATGCCTCGTCTTACTTTTTTTATATGTTCCTTCTTCGAGTAAAGGTCTTTAGCGGCTGCCCAGATCATCATAGAGCTTTTGCAGATAGGCTTTGGCGGGTTCGAGATTCGTTCCTTGAGCGGCACCCGTATCCAACTCCGTGCGACCGGAATCGCAGTCGTAAATCAGGATATTTTCAGGGGTTGCCATGCCCATACCGTTGGGAAAGGAGAAAAAGCCGAAATGCGGGGCGTCCGGGTTGAGGATGTTCTTGCTGAAAGTGAACGCATCGTGCGGCAGCCCGAGCTGATAGAGTAGAGTGGCAGCAAGGTCGATTTGCGATGCGTAGGTTTCGATTCGGGCAGGTCCCTTGACCGCACCGCCTGCAATCAATAGGGGAATTCGGTAGCGAGCCTCTTCGAAATAGCCGAGCGACGGATAGTGTGCCGCATGATCGGCGATGAATACGAGAACCGTGTTGTCCCAATAGGGGGTTTCCCGGAATGCCTGGACGAAACCGTAGACGCAACTGTCGGCGTAGTAGACTGAGTTGGGGTAGGGCTCTTCAAAGCGATTGGCCGGGACATCGAAAGGTTCGTGGCTGCTCGAGGTCTGTACGATCTTCAGGAAGGGCTCCTGCTGTTGAGTGCTCATGTCTTGGGCGAATCGGGCCATCAGCAGATGGTCGGGTACGCCCCATTTCGAGAGACGGTCGCCGAGCGGGAAGTCCTTGTCCGAAATCAGATGCTCGATTCCTTGTGAGAGGAGGTAGGAGCGCATATTGGTGAAATCCGCATCGCCGCCATAATAGTACTCGGTGGAGTATCCCGCCTGCCGAAGTGCTTGGGGTATGGATGGCAGCGATTGGCTTTTTTGCGGATATTTCATGATCGACGTGGAGGGCTGGGCCGGGTAGCCGCTCAGGATAGCCACCAGCCCCCGATCCGTGCGGAAACTGTTGGCGAACATGTTGGTGAACAGAATGCCTTCGCGGCTCAGAGTGTCGAGTCCCGGAGTCGCATCGGGTTCTCCGCCCAGCGCGCCGGTCACCGAGGACATGAAGCTCTCCAGAATGACGATGATAATATTCGGTCGTTCCGTTTTGAACAGACGGGGTATTTCGGCGGTCGTGGTGGATGGCTCCACCATGCGGACGAACAGGCTGTCTGCCTTTTCAGGCTTCATGAAACGGTACTGCTCGCTGAAGTTCCGTTGTTTGGCCAGTGATTCGAGCAGACTGAATGTCGGGTTGATGGCGGCATGGTTCAACCGGGTGTTGTCGCTGAAGTAGACCTTGCCGACATTCATCGTGGAGACGGAAATGCCGCCTCGGATGGGA
>CASDWR010000165.1 GCA_949284665.1 uncultured Rikenellaceae bacterium
AAAAAGCACATGCCTCACGCGGAATGGCATTCCGCAAGTTTCCCCCGTCAAGACGGAACACCCGCAATCCATACTTTGTCGTTCCTTCCAGCAACAAGCGGGCAAGAATTTTGTTTGAATTACCCAATCCGTCGTTGATATTGTCTCCTGAATGGCCGCCTTTCAATCCCGACACATCGGCCCGCATCCATACATACCCTTCCGGGACAGGTTCCTTTCCATACGTAAAAACAGCTACCGTATCGATACCTCCCGCACATCCGATAAATATCTCGCCTTCATCCTCCGAATCGAGATTGATCAGATATTTCCCCGTGAGCATATCGCCGCCCAACTCGAACGCACCGGTCAGTCCGGTCTCCTCATCCACCGTAAATAGAGCTTCAAGAGACGGATGTTCGGCATCTTCATCTATCAACACGGCCAAAGCCGCTGCCATCCCGATCCCACAATCGGCACCGAGTGTTGTCCCTGTTGCCCGTACCCATGCTCCGTCGACAACGGCATGGATCGGATCCTTCGAAAAATCGAACTCCACATCCGAATTTTTCTCGCAGACCATATCCATGTGACTCTGAAGCACCACAGTCGGCCGAGACTCCATCCCGGGGGTAGCCGGTTTGGTCATGACCACATTGCCCGCATGATCCTTTTTCCACGCAAGCCCGTGCCGTTCGGCAAAATCAATCAAAAAAGCTATAATCCGTTCTTCGTGTTTCGAAGGACGGGGTACCCGCGTGATCGCATCGAAAATCTTCCATACGACAGCCGGTTGAAGTTTTTCCAATTCAGACATTTTTTCTATTTTTGTTCGTTAACCGATTCGATCCGACAAACCGTTCTCCGGAACAAAGCAACGGTTCGCGATGGTAAAAGTAATAAAATTTTCAAAAGATGGAACCGAAACCCGATTTCAGAATAGGATATGGATACGATGTACATGCACTGGCCAAGGGTCTTCCGCTGCGGCTGGGAGGTGTGGATATCCCTCACGAGAAGGGGTGTATCGCCCATTCGGATGGCGATATCGCTATCCATGCGCTGTGTGATGCCTTGTTGGGAGCAGCAGCGATGGGCGACATAGGGGCCCATTTCCCGGACACCTCCGAGGAATTTGCAGGCATCGACAGCACCCTCCTGTTGGAGCGCACCGCAATGCTTTTGCGAGATGCGGGTTATCGGGTCGGCAATGCGGATATCACCATTGCCATGCAACGCCCGAAACTACGCCCTCATATAGATGAAATGCGCAACGTATTGGCTAAAAAGATGGGCATATCCATCGATCGGGTTTCCGTAAAGGCAACCACTACCGAACGTCTCGGGTTCGAAGGACGGGAAGAGGGGGTCTCGGCCCATGCCGCCGTACTGATTTTTCGAGCCTGATCCGGAAACCGCCTCGTCTCCTTCAGGGCTGTGCATCCACCATCCGACTTCATTCATTACCTCAGAAACAGAAAATACGGCACACATAAATTCCCTCCCCGCATTTTTAAGAAATTTATGGAGAAAAAGAAAAGGAGAGTCGGGAGAGGGACGCAGGAACACTCTCGCCATGCATTGGAAACATACGGGCGGGAAGTCCGGAACGGATCGGGGAGACTACAGGATTTTCCCCATACTCTCCCCGAGAAATCATTTCCGCCGCAGGGTCCGACAGAGATGTGAATTATGATGGAACATCATTTCCCGACATCGGGTCGATAGTTGCCGGCACTCTCGATAAATCCGACATAACGCATCGCACTGTCGGATGTCGACAAATCCAACGTAACCTCTCCGGTAGTCGAAACCACGGAGATATTCACGACATATACCTCACTCCCACCGGAAACGACTTCAAATGCCACATTCCACCCGGAAGGGACGGTTGCAATCCGATAATCCCGTATCTCGAAAGTGTCGAAATTAACGATTCCGACGAACCGATCACGCCCCGCCACGACAGGCAGATGCATTTCAACACAATTGTCGTATATTCCGACATAGTATGCCTGATTATATATCAATTGAAAAATTCCGTTCGGAAGTTGCTGCATGCTGTTCGGGAAAAACACATAGTGCTTCGACCGCAGGAGCGAATCGAGGCGTGCTGCGAATTCTTCGTTTTTCAATTTCCTTTTCTCGGCATTTCCCAATCGTTCCCTTCCGACAGCCGGCTTATCGGTGGCGGCAGAAGATGCAACGCTGCGAGCCGTCGTATCGCTGTTATTCCCATTCCACGTACCGGACAATACGACCCCACTGTCGGAAATCGGGGTTGCAAGAACGGCATACGACACTCCGCACAAAAGGGAAAGCGCAAATACCCATTTCATGGATCCCATGCTTCAACTAATAAACGGCCGTCACGTACCCCCAATAGGAAACCGTATTATAAAACGTGTTCGTCACGGAAAGCTGGGCACTTCCGGTTTTGGAATAGACATCGAGGGTGAACGTATAATCGTTGGCACTGTAAAGCCACGAAGAAAACGTAATGGTCCATCCATTCTCATTCTGAACAGCCGTATAGCCGTTGAAATAGTTGACGATCGTATTCAGAAGCACCAATCGATAAGGAGGCGTAATTCCTTTGTAATACGGAAGAAATATATCGGCATAATCGCTATATACCCCCAATTCACAGTTGGGATTGGTAATTATTTGCGATGATCCGGCAGGCTGCCGGCTGAAACTCTGGGGAATAAAGCGATAGTTGTGGGACATGATGACCGAATCCATAAAATGCTCGTATTCGGCTTGTCGGGCCTGCCGACGTGCAATTCGCGCCTGTTTTTGGGGGCTGAGTTGTTTGTGTCGGGCATCCATGTCTTCCTGTCGCTCCACTGGGGCTTGCTGCTGTTGATTTTTCTGGACCTTACCAGGTCTGAGGGATGTAACGAACAACGTGCAGAAAACTGCCGCCGCAATCATCAATAAATGTTTCATAATCGTTTTGTTTTATTGTATGACAAATCTTTGCGCAGTTCGATCTTTTCGGCATCGAACACTTCCGATGGCATGCGGTTTATCCCTGTCGGCCAAATGATTTATCGCTTCGGACGGGAACACCCGCATTTCCCAATCCGGATACCGATCCCACGATCGGCTCCACCACACGGGTACGCTAACCAGTTATAAAGGGCGGAACTCCTCTTTGCCGGCTCCGCAAAGCGGACAGACCCAGTCGTCAGGCAAATCCTCGAAAGCGGTTCCCGGTGCAACACCGCTATCGGGATCGCCCTGCCTGGGATCATACACGTAACCGCAAACGATGCATTTGTACTTTTTCATAATCGCAATGGTTTTTACAGTTTAGAAAATAACATAATTAGGTTTATTACAGAGAGTTCTAACACCCCACCGAACCATACAAGCAAAATTGCTACCAAACTTTACGACCGCTTCCCCAAAAACGATACTTTCCCCGCCTCACGAAGAACCGCTCCGTCTGACAGTCCTGCATCCTCCCCGCAACATAAAATCGGCGCAAAATTTGAAATTTATTTCGTATCTTTGTCCGCAGATAGCCAACCTGTGAAAAACATGCGAAGAAATGACATAGGCACCGTGGTACTGATCGTATTGCTGGTACTGCTCCTGTTCGGTATCGTCTCTCTGGGCGATATTCTGAACGTCATCTTTTACATCGTAGGAGGAATTATCCTGCTCGGACTCGTCGGCGCACTGATATTCAAAATCCATCTGTCGCGCCTGCGCCGTAAAATCGAACGCGAGGGAAATGACCCGACAGGCTCCTTCCGCACCTACACCTGGAATTTCGGCGGCAACCGCGAGACACGCAAAAAGGAACGTGAAGGCGAAGTGACTGTCAAAACATCCGCCCGATCTCAAAAAAAAGTGGTTAACAGCAACGTGGGAGACTACGTCGATTTCGAAGACATCGAAAACGATAAAAAAGAGGCACAATGAAACTTCTCGGTACGATAGGACGCTACTTCATGTTGATGGGAAAAGTCTTTTCCCGTCCGGAAAAGGCAAGCCTGTACTACAAGAGAATCATCTCCGAAATGGACTCCCTGGGGATTAATTCGATCGGAATCGTCACCATCGTGTCGGTCTTTATGGGTGCGGTTATCACGCTCCAGATGAGCATCAACTTCGAATCCCCGATCATCCCGAGAACCCTGATGGGATATGCCACCCGCGAAACCATGATCCTGGAATTCAGTTCGGCCGTGGTAGCGCTGATCCTCGCCGGGAAAGTCGGATCGAACATCGCTTCCGAAATCGGGACCATGCGCATCACCGAACAGATCGACGCCCTTGAAATCATGGGAGTCAATTCGGCCTGTTACCTGATCCTCCCGAAGATCATCGCCGCCGTCATCTTTTTCCCTTTCCTGGCTATCCTCAGCATCATCATCGGCTGCTTGGGGGGTTGGCTCATCACGCAGTTCACGAACGTATTGATCCCCGATACCTATGTCGAAGGGCTGATGCTCGACTTTAAAGTCTATTCGGTCATCTATTCGCTTATCAAAACCGCCGTATTCGCCTTCATCATCACCTCCGTATCGGGATTTTACGGATACTATGCCAAAGGCAACTCGCTTGAAGTGGGACGCGCGAGCACCATGGCCGTCGTAGTCAGTTCGATTCTCATTCTTCTCTTCGACCTCATCCTTACCCAACTGCTGTTGATATGATACGGTGCGAGCATCTATACAAATCGTTCGACGGAAGATCCGTATTGGAAGATATTTCGGTCGAATTCGAACAAGGTAAAACCAATCTGGTGATCGGTCAAAGCGGTTCGGGGAAAACCGTATTCATCAAATGTCTGGCCGGTTTGCATCGCGTCGATTCAGGAACCATTTACTACGACGATATCTGCTACACCGACCTCTCTTTCAAAGAACGTAAGGCCATCGGCAGACATGTAGGAATGATTTTCCAAGGCGGGGCTTTGCTCGATTCATCGACCGTGGAAGAAAACGTCCGTTTCCCGCTCGACATGTTTACCGACCAAAGCGAGAAGGAAAAGATGGAACGGGTCAACTTCTGCCTTCAACGGGTCAACCTCACGGATGCCAACAAACTCTACCCCTCAGAGTTGAGCGGCGGCATGACCAAGCGGGTCGCCATCGCACGAGCCATCGTCATGAATCCCAAATATTTGTTCTGTGATGAACCCAATTCCGGACTTGACCCCATGACCGCCATCGTTATCGATAACCTGATTCGTGAAATCACCGAAGAGTATAACATCACCACGATTATCAATACCCACGACATGAACTCCGTGCTCGAAATCGGCGAGAAAATTGTATTCATCTACAACGGCCGCAAATGGTGGGAAGGAGACAAAGAGGAGATTTTGCGAACGGACAATCGCGAATTGAACGATTTCGTTTTTGCTTCCAGCATGGCAAAACGGGTGAAAAAAGCCGGAGCGTAAACGTAAAAACGTCGAGGGTTATCCCCTCCCAAAGCATCGCGACACCCTGCCTCCGGACCTATCCATCGCGCGTACGGAATCCGACCGGATCATGGAGACCTTTGCCCATGCACGGCCAGCAACGTAAAATCCGATTCCGGGAAATTCGGATCCGACAAAGCGAGATACGGTTCCAAATGAAGAACATGCGATAAAAAGGACCGAACTCACATACCCGACAGAGGGGAGGAGCCAACGGACAAGTTCACCGAAAAGCGCTCCGACACTCCCCGTTTCGGAACCAGAGACTTCGTGGCCCCGCATTCACCAAACCTGAATTCAGAAAAAGAGAAGGTATTTAGTAAAAAAATTTAAAAATATTGTTGCATAGTCGGTAAAAGATATATATTTTTGCGGTGTGAAAATTCTAACAGCGAAGGTTAAACCATAAAATAAAAGAGGTTATGTCAAAAATTAAAATTGGTATCAACGGTTTCGGACGTATCGGCCGTTTGGTTTTCCGTGCTGCCATGAGCAAGGCGGATGTGATTGAAGTGGTAGGGATCAACGACCTTATCGACGTGGACTACATGGCTTACATGCTCCGTTACGACACGATGCACGGCCAATTCAAAGGGACCATCGAGGTAAAAGACGGCAAGTTGGTAGTAAATGGTCATGCCATTCGCGTAACCGCTGAAAAAGATCCTGCAAACCTGAAATGGGACGAAGTCGGGGCAGAGTATGTGGTAGAGTCTACCGGTCTCTTCCTGACGAAGGAGAAAGCCGAAGCTCACCTGAAAGCCGGAGCAAAACGGGTTGTCATGTCGGCTCCCTCGAAAGACGATACCCCGATGTTCGTAATGGGTGTCAACAATAAAACCTACGCTGGACAATCCATCGTATCGAATGCCTCCTGCACAACCAACTGTCTGGCTCCTATCGCCAAGGTGCTGAATGACAAGTTCGGTATCGTAGAAGGTTTGATGACCACCGTACATGCCACCACGGCAACCCAAAAAACCGTCGACGGTCCTTCGATGAAGGATTGGCGTGGCGGTCGTGCTGCTGCCGGCAACATCATTCCCTCTTCGACCGGTGCAGCCAAAGCGGTAGGCAAGGTAATTCCGCAGTTGAACGGCAAACTCACCGGTATGTCGTTCCGTATCCCGACGCTTGACGTCTCGGTAGTCGACCTGACTTGTACGCTGGCAAAGGAAACCACCTACGACGAAATATGCAAAGCCATGAAAGAGGCTTCCGAAGGCGAATTGAAAGGTATTCTCGGATATACTGAAGATGCTGTCGTTTCGTCCGACTTCCTCGGCGATGCCCGTACTTCGATCTTCGATGCCAAAGCGGGTATTCAACTCAACCCCACTTTTGTGAAAGTCGTTTCGTGGTATGACAACGAATGGGGTTACTCGAACAAAGTGGTTGAACTGATCCAGTACATGAATACCGTAAAGTAAACCGCAAAATATCGGCGTGACAACTCCGTCACGAAGACAAAAAGCCTTCCGGAATCATCGGAAGGTTTTTTTTGAACTTCTACCCTCATGATATTTTCGACTTGTCGACATATTATCCGAAAAAATTCTTATATTTGTAACATACGGGTAGGGTGCGACATTGTCTGTCCAGGCAAATACAAAGATCCGGAAGCCCGTCCTCCTACAATATTTGCAATTGAACGATACCTTTTACCTATTTATCGAAAGGCCCCATGAAATCCTTCGCCGAAATACGATTTCCAATTATCGTTTGTATCGTTGCCGCTTGTACCGTCATCGGGTGTTCCCCCTACAAAAAAACGCAACAGAGCATCCTTACCGTTCATACAGATATCGATTCGATACCACAATACCGGAAACTGCTTATTGTTTCCGTATTGGATGGAGAACCCAATTTAAAACCGGACGGCAAATATTCGTGGACTCAACTCAGCGACCAATTCAACATCCCTCTCGGAATCGTAGAGGTTACCATGATCGAAACCGGACAAAAAGCCGAAACAATTGAGATTTCTACCAACAATAGGGCCTTGGGGTTCAGAAATGTTCCCGAACGGTTCACTCTTCGAGCCTCATGTTCTGGATACGAAACCACCGAAACGACCGTCGTCATGAAAGAACTTGTCGCACAAAAACCTTCATGGGCTCAATTCCTTATCAAAAGCATACCCGTTTATAAGAAAGGAGTAAACCGGGAAAATCTTCCACCATTCCCTTTCGACTGATCGGCCTCTGGCTTGCACCCGCCATCGATCATTTTCAATGCAAAGCCCATTTGGGGAAGATACGCCTTTTTCTTGCAGTCCCCGTCGACGCCATAATCGTCCCCAACATTCCCGACCGCCGTCAGATGTCCGACGAACCCATAAACGGCATTCCACCTTTCCTAACCAGCGACAAACATGAAACCGCTTCCACGATTATTCCAAAACCGATTCCGAATATATCTGTTGCTGGTCCTCCCTCTTGCCGGAGTAACTTTCATGGCTTCCGCACAAGCCCAGCCAAAGCAGGCGACACACAGTTCCGAAAATATTCGGTCCGGACATGGGAATACCGGCTCGACAGGGAATGTTCCGACAATTTGCGGTACGGTACTCGATTCATTGACTTCCGACCCTCTGCCGGGAGCACACGTGGAAGCAATTACACCATCCGACACGCTCTATACCATAACTGACCGACAAGGTGCTTTTGCCATCCCGTTGGCTGGGAACAACTCTTCCACATGGCCTCTTCGACTGAAAATCTCGTTCATCGGCTATCAGACAATCGGTTTTCGTTTCCGCGACGCAGGATCGCTCGTACCGTTGACCGTGAAACTGGTCTCGACGGCACTCGACATCGACAAAATAACCATCAAGGGACGGGTGCAAATGATTACCCAAAAAGGCGATACACTCGAATATAACCCGCGGGCTGTCCGTTCCATGCAGGGCGACAACGTAAAAGAGTTGCTCCAAAGTTTCCCGGGTGTAGAGGTGAAGGACAAAAGTATCACAGCAAACGGCAAACAAGTCGAAGTGGTCTATGTAGACGGCAGGCTGGTATTCGGAAGCGACATAATGGACCCGTTGTACTACATCGACGCCTCAGACGTAGATCGGATACGTCTCTATACCGAAGCCAGGGTTCCCCACCGCCGCCGGGAACGCACCGTAATGGACATTATCACTTTCAGCAAACTCACTGGCACCATGGCCGGCGAGACGCTCCTGAGTGCCGGAAACGAAATGGAAAAAAATTCCGAAGGTGAACACCGGATACGTTACGGTGCCGGTGGGTCGTTCAACATCTTTGCTGAAAGGAATGTCATCAAGCTCTCGGCCATCACCAGCAACATCGACCGACAATCGTCGAAAATGGCCGACATTACAAACCTCCGCTCGATCATCCCTAAAGCGGGAATCTACAACAACACCGCAATCGATGCCTCGTATGAACACAACGACATGGAACGGGGCATTCAACTCGATGTGAATTATAATTACGGACGAGACAAAGAGACGGAACAGGAAGAAATCCGCGACGATTACTATGCTACCAATGAGTGGACTGCACGCCTGCAATACGACACACTGCTGAACAATCGGCTCAAGAAGAGGCACCAGGCCAAAATCTATTTCAGTACACGACTCGACACCTTGAACCGCTTTCGGATCGACACCCGCATCGAAGGCAACCTGGAAGATAATTGTTCGGGTGAAACGCAAGCCTCTCTCGGACTCCTTGACGGGGGAGTCCTTTCCCGACAATACCGGCTCTCCTCCGATACGACACGGGGCAGATCGCTCTCGGGAGAACTTTCTTTCCATTACGATACACCTTCGAGGCGTCGGAAGGGAGGTTCCCGTTCACTATCTCTATCAATCCATTTCCTTACTTCGAACGACGATACGGATCGCAATTCGGTGGACACACTCGCTTCGAGCACTTCGCACACGTATGTCACGTCCAATGCCGGAGGATGTATCAACAATTTTCGATCAACACTCAATTACAGTGAAACGCTGGGGCAACATGCAAGTCTGGACTTCTCCTACAACCTCGACCGCAACAATTCGCGCTACAATCGGATCGCGATGGACAACCTGACCTTTCAGATAGACCCTACTCTGAGTGAACGATATGTAGACAACAGACTGACCCACAAAATTTCAGCAGGAACGAGCCTCCGATTCCGACGCATAAGCGCAACGATCGGGATCCTTTTCGAATCGACCGAACTGCACAAGACCAATGGATTCTTCCATAATGACATACATCCCGAAATGTGTGACTACGGCAGGGTATTATACAACAGTCTGCTGCCCAATCTGAATTTTCGACATATCGGGACCCGAGGCAACATATTTACAATAAACTATTACGCTACGGCCAATTATCCGTCGGCCGACCGTTTGTGTCCGACACTCGACAGCTACGATCCTTACAGACTCATAGCCGGGAACCCCGCTCTGCAACCGGAGCGGGTCCATTCACTCATGAGCAGCTACACGACAACAATCCCCGCTCTTGCTGCAAGCCTTCAACTGCAACTAGAAGCCAAGATCACCACGGACAAGATCGCCTCCCGCACCGAATACCTGTTACGTGACACTCTCCTGACCGCATACGGCGACTACCCTGCCTCTGCCGGCGCCAACCTCATCACAACAACCAATGCAGGGACGGATTACAATGTTAAAATGCAAGCCACCTATTCGTTTCTGTTCCGTCCGATCCGTTCGATCGTCTCTTTCATCCCGGCTTTCAGTTTCTTCCGCTCCCCAACTTATATCGGAACCGAGTACAACCGTTCGGACCTCTATTATCCCTCCCTGACGGTAAGCATTCGTACCAACTTCTCATCGCTAATACGTCTGAACCTCCACTCGGCTACCGTCTATGCCGTCACTCGCAACAGCGTCACGACAAACGTAAAAACATTCTCCGAACAAGTGAGTGCCACAGCAACCTGCCAGTTTGCAAAACGCTGGTACTTCTACGCCAACTATCTATTCCGATACTACGACAACATCTCCTATCCAGACAACGACAATAGCCAACATCAATTTAACGCCGCCATTGGAATGCGTATCTTCAAAAACCGAATGGGCGACATCGCCTTGGCTGCCTACGATCTGTTCAACGACACACGTTCATTCACGGCTTCTGTCCGAGGGAACCTGATCCGAAATCGCTGGATACTCAATTATGGGCGTTACGTTACACTCAACTTCAGTTACCGCTTCAACCGCAAAAGTACCGCCGCACAAGAGAATGCCTGGGTACGCATGCTGCAATAATTTTTGTCCGGCCCGTTTGACGATTACGCGAAAAAAACTATATTTGCCATCGATATGCTCAAATTGAAAGGAAATAGCATCGTTCGATTCTTCCTGTTGCTGTGTGTCGCCATGCAGGTCGTTGTCACGACCCCGCATCACCACCATCCGGGCAGAAACGGTGCAATTTGCTTCAATATCTTCCACTCCTACGATGAAATCGTAGCCGAATGCCGGGAAGCATGCGAAGAAAAGTGCGGCGGCCATCATGACCACACACCCGACGAAGCATGCCCTGTCCGCCAATTCGTGGTTGCCAACCCCGAACGAGAACAAACAGAAATCGTTCCCTCACAACGTTCGACCGACAAAGGCGAAACATCGGTCAGCAAGATGCAACCAACGGAGTGTCCCTTACACGAATCCGGTGAATTGAAGGCGGCAACCGAACTCCAGCGATGGAGACGATCCGAAGCGGAACCGCTCCGGACACACCGCATCCCTGTTACGCGACTCGCGCGTGCACCTGACTTGACGGCTTAATCGAGTCTCTTTCCCCTCTCCTTCGGTCACTCCGAAAGGGGAAACCGTATATTACGATCAAGTCAAACGAGTCAACATTCCAATATGAAAAAAGAGATACTTTGCTATATTTTAGCACTTGTTGTCGCACTGACCGTCGGCTGCAACGGGAAAAAACAGTCCGGTCTCACACAACAGGAAACACAACTCCATGAAGAACATCTTCACGAAACCGCCCACGAGGCACATGCCCACGAAGAAGGGCATCGACATGGGGAACACGACCCTGAGGGCCATGAACACCATGAACATGCGCTCGCCGAAAACAGACACGATCATGCGGGCCACGAAGCCGGGATCGCTTCGGACAACCATCCGTCGGATGAAATCGTTTTCCCTGCCGAACAGGCTTCACGCACGCAATTTGAAGTCGAAACCGTAACTCCGTGCGAATTCAGCGAGGTTATCCGTTGTAGTGGAGAGATCGCCTCACCCCAGGGCCTTACGGCAACCCTGGTCGCCCCCGTAGCCGGCGTCGTAACCTATGTGGAACCGAATCTTTCGCCTGCGACAGCCGTTTCGCCGGACCGTCTCCTCTTCCGAATCTCTTCGGAGCAACTCGCTTCGGGCGACATGGTAGAGAAAGCACGCATCGCCTATCACCAGGCAGAACAGAATTTCAAACGGATCGGGAAACTCTACGAATCGAAATTGGTTACCAGGGAAACCTATCTGGCTGCTGAAGCCGAATACCTGCGTACAAAATCGGAATACGAACCCCTGGCCCGGATAAATTCCGAAACAAAAGGGACGGAGATAAAAGCTCCGATCGAAGGATATGTAACCGACCTGCCGGTATCTTCAGGCGATTATGTGGAAATGGGACAACCTCTTGCCACTTTGTCGCAAAACAGAAACCTGTTGTTGACAGCTCTGGTATCCGAACGTTATTTTCCACGTTTGGCCTCCATCCGGGATGCCAGTTTCAAAACTCCGGCCATGAACGACTACAAGGTCATCAGCGATCTCGGAGGACACAAATTGTCCATCGGACATTCGGTGGCCAAAGGGTCCACGCTCATTCCGGTGGTATTCGAATTCACCGGTAATGGAGAGATTGCCGACGGGTCGTATGCCGATGTGATTTTGATCGGGACTCCGAAACCGGAGGTCATCGCACTGCCGCTGACGGCCATCACCGAACAACAGGGGCTCTACTATGTATACGTACAACTCGACGAAAGTTGTTACAGAAGGCAGGAAGTGACACTCGGAGGCAATGACGGCCAAAAAGTGGAAATCCTTTCCGGCGTCCGTCCCGGAGACCGTATCGTAACCAAAGGAGCCATCAATGTCAAGATGGCAGCTGCTTCCTCGGCCATCCCCCAC
>CASDWR010000166.1 GCA_949284665.1 uncultured Rikenellaceae bacterium
CAAACCCGTGATCGTACAATATCCCGTCAACCCGGGGGCAGGATTCGACTCTTTCGTCGATGTCCTGCTGATGAAGATGTATCGGTTCAAGGATGAAAACGGTACTCGTGAGGAGTGCGAAATTCCCGCAAACGAACTCGACCGCGCCAACGAATACCATGGACAATTGCTCGAAGCGGCTGCTGAAAACGATGAAGCACTCATGGAACTCTATTTCAGTACGGGTGATCTCTCTCCCGACCAGATCCGACAGGGATTGAGACTCGGTATTGCAAACCGGGATTTCATGCCGATTTTCTGTGCTTCGGCCAAAAAGGACATCGGTACCAAAAGACTGATGGAGTTCATTATCAATGTCGGCCCCAACCCGTCGGAGGCTCCCGCATTGACAGATACGGAAGGCAATGGAATACAGGCCGACAGCTCCGCGCAACCCGTATTGTTCGTGTTCAAGAGTTCGATCGAACCGCATGTCGGGGAAATCAGTTATTTCCGCGTAGTGAGCGGAACCGTAACGGAAGGCATGGAATTGATCAATACCCGCACAGAGAACAAGGAGAAAATCTCTCAACTTTTCGCTGTGGCCGGTAAAAACCGCGTCAAGGTAACCGAACTTTGTGCCGGAGATTTCGGATGTACCGTAAAACTGAAAGGAACTCGCACGGATGATACACTTGCCGCTGCCGGTCTTCATACACGAATCTCCCCGATCATCTTCCCTGAACCGCGTTATCGTGCAGCAGTCAAGGCAAAGGAACAGTCCGACGACGAAAAACTGGGCGAATTGCTCAACAAGGCAAAATACGAGGATCCCACCATTTTGGTAGAATACTCCAAAGAACTCAAGCAAACCATCATACAGGGACAGGGAGAGTTACACCTGAAACTTTTGAAGGATCAGATACAAAACAACAACAAGATCGAAATCGAGTATTTCGCTCCGAAAATACCATACCGCGAAACCATTACCAAGGTAGCGGCAGCCGATTATCGCCACAAAAAACAGTCCGGCGGTGCCGGTCAGTTCGGTGAAGTGCACCTGGTCATCGAACCCTACTACGAAGGTATGCCCGAACCGAGCAAATACAAGGTAGACGGGAAGGATCTGGCATTGAATATCAAGAACAAGGAGGAATACGACCTTGAATGGGGCGGGAAATTGCAATTCTACAGTGCCATTGTAGGAGGATCCATCGATGCTCGCTTCATGCCGGCCATTCTCAAGGGTGTCATGGAGAAAATGGACGAAGGCCCGTTGACCGGTTCCTATGCTCGCGACATTCGCGTTATCGTCTACGATGGTAAGATGCATCCGGTGGATTCAAACGAAATTTCTTTCAAGTTGGCCGGCCGGAACGCATTCAAGGAAGCCTTCAAGAAAGCGGGGCCGAAGATTATGGAACCCATTTACAGTGTTGAAGTGCTTGTCCCTTCCGACAAAATGGGTGATGTGATGAGCGACCTTCAGAACCGGCGTGCCATGATCGAAGGCATGTCGTCTGAGAGTGGTCTTGATCGTCTTGCGGCACGAGTACCTTTGGCCGAGATGTACCGTTATTCGACGACACTCAGTTCTTTGACCAACGGTCGGGCAACCTACACGATGAAATTTGCATCTTACGAACAAGTCCCCGCTGACGTGCAGGAAAAACTGCTGAAAGCCTACACCGATACGGACAAGGAGGACTAAACCATCCCGTTTCGGGTTGTTTTCAAGGGCTGCCTACCAATGGGCAGCCCTTGTTGTAATATAGACAGTTAAATTTGCAATAGTATCACCTCGCGCTACAGGCCAATACCAGTTTCTTTTGCTCCTGTCTCACATTTCCCCATATTCACTGAATATAGGAACAGTTCAACTTGACCGAATCAGAGATACCGTTCCATTCTGCTTCTGCGCCCGCTTTTTGCGTATATTTGAAGAATATAGGATTCGGCTCGGCATAGCCAAATCCGAAAACTTCGTTTTCGTTTGCCTCTGCGCTCGCCTTTTCGTATATTTGTCCCATCGAAGATCTGCAGCATGAAAAGGATCAAAACAGTCTCATTGTTGGCGCTGCTCTTGCTATTGAGTGTGCTCGGTACCGAATACGGAGTCGACCACACACTTTCGCCATCGACTGACAATGGGAAAGGGAAATCGGAGAGCACGTTGGAGGCCATGAACGACATTGCCTCCGTTCGTTCCAGAATCATCGAGCAATTCGTTTCGCTGCCAGCGTCTCCACGTGTCGCAACAGGAGAAAACTACTCCGTAACTCTTCGTCATCCCGAGACCGGTCACGGCAATGGATCAATAGGGTTTTACCTTCCGGGAATCAGGAAAAACATCATCACGGTCATCACACAATCTTCGATTCCCTTACAAGAAGGGAGCCGTCCGATCGATTACTACGTGTACGCACTGCGTAAGATCATCATTTAGCAGGGTTGTCCTTCCCTTTTTATTCTCCCAACCCACTTCATTACAGGCTCTTTTCGTTGCACACCACGAAGGGAGTATGTATTTGTATAATTTGCCGGTGTGCACAAATCGAACAACCATGAATGAAATGAAATTGATCGAAGAGTCCATTACGACCCTTCTCGCAGAAAAAATAACTACCCGTAAAAAAAGTTTTGTCCCGGCTCTGCTGACATTGATCGGAGGCGTTGCCATCATCGCCGTGGCCTATGCTGCGGAAACCTTGCGCGACAACCCGAATCTCAATTCGGCGTTGCTGCTCGCGGGAACGATTGTAATCATTGCCGCACTGATCCTTCTATCGACAGGGCGCAAACAGGAACTCGTTTATGCTCCCACACGACAAATATTGAAACGTCGCCGGAAATCTTTCGACGCCACAGAACGGGAAAAAGTTTGTGACCTTGTTCTCCGCGGAGATTTTGCTGCGCTCGACAAGATGCCTTCCGGGAATATTGCAGCACTTCAGGTCGTCACTTACGCCACACCTGATCGATCGGTTATCGCAGCTCAGGTTCAGGAGTATGTTCCCCACCGATACGTTCCTGTGACAGAGTCTATACTATTCGAAAAATAGAGAAGGAATTCGTATTTTTCTCTATTGCTGCAGAAGGCAGGGAGTGGTTTTGCATGACAGAATCCAAAAACTCGATTTTCATTTGCTTCTGCGCATACCTTTCACTATCTTTGTCCACGGCTCCGCAAATGTTGCGGAGCCGTAATCATATCGCAACACCATGTATATCGCACAAGCAAAACGCAAGGAAAACATAGCCGAATATATCCTTTACCTGTGGCAGTTGGAGGATCTGCTTCGGGCGCTTCATTTCAGCCCGGAGGCAATCGATGCCCAACTGGCCCAACCGGCAAGCAAGGATATGGAGAGCCGCAACACGCTGCTCGTATGGTACATGGGCATTGTCAATCTGCTCAAGGAAGAAGGGAAAACACAGTCGGGCCACCTTTCTCACACACTCCATTTGATTGCCGACCTGCAAGATCTCCACGACCGGCTGATGCAACTTCCTGCGGGGAAACGCTATCGTGAACTCTTCGCAAGACTGGCTCCCGAACTGCCGCGCCTGCGAGTAGCTATCGGCAAAGACGATATTTCGGACATGGAACTCTGTTTTCGCGCCCTTTATGCAGCAATGCTCTACCGCATGAAGGGTGATTCGGAACGGGAGAACACCGTGAACGACGTGATCGAACTGATCTCCCCCGCCATAGCCGAACTGGCCCGTATCTACCGCGGAGCCGAACGTGGAGAGATCGATCTCGGAGACGAAGAAGAGGTCGAATAGTCCCCTCGCTACGATATGGAATAACGGGGGGGGGAGAAAAATACCTGTTGCCGAAACTTCCGGAAATTGTGCATGATGAACATCCCCCCTGCAAACCAGTCATCCCCCAAAGAGAGATGGAAGATTTGATAAACGCCCGTTGCGGTTGGGCCGGAACGGACGAACTTTACACCAAATACCACGACGAAGAGTGGGGCCGACCCGTCACCGACGACAAAGCCCTCTTCGAATTCCTGGTGCTCGAAAGTGCTCAGGCGGGGTTATCATGGATTACGATTCTCCGGAAACGCGAAGGCTACCGGAAAGCTTTCCATGGTTTCGATGCGGAACAGGTGGCACGAATAACACCGGAGGAGGTTGAACAACTGATGCGATTCGACGGCATCATCAGGAACCGGCGGAAAATTCTCTGCACGATCGACAATGCAAAACTGTTTCTGGCCATACAACAGGAATTCGGCAGTTTCTACGAATATACCTTGTCGTTTTTCCCCGACCGACGCCCCATCGTCAACCATTTCGAGACCCTGAACCGGATTCCTGCCAAATCCCCCGAGTCGGAAGCCATGAGCAGGGATATGAAAAAACGGGGATTCAGATTCTTCGGTCCGACCATCTGCTACGCCTTCCTGCAGGCAACCGGTTTCGTGAACGACCATTTGGAAGGTTGCTTCTGCAAGGCCGGGCCAACAAAGCCACATACAACGGATGCGAAATTCTGAAAATCCAAGTCGACGCCCGACGACAAAGTCTCGACTGGGATTTACTCGAACTCATTGGGGCAGGCAATTATTTGTAATCATTAATTACAGACAAAAAGCATTTGTATTGAACAGCATATTAATATAACGGGCTGGATTATCTTCGGACATGCATCCAAAGCGAAGGATGTTGAGTACTCCCAGCAGACAGCCAATCTGGAAGCGTTTGCGGAATCCGAACAGCCCATGCGGATGACTTGTATCAACAATCCCGACCATGGCTTTGGAGCTCTCCATCCCACGGATCACGATCCGGATGTGATCCTCCCCCCCCCTTGCTCCGGTTTTCTCTCTCGCAGTTCCATCTCTGACAAAAAATTGAAACGAAAAAAGCGGTGTCGGCTCTCAACGGCCGACACCGCAACTTTCTCCCGGAGGAATTGAGTTCCTCCCATATTCCTTATTGCCAATTGTTTTCAGTGAAAAACTCCTGGACGGCTTTCTTATAGTGCTCGATCGTCTGCTCAACGGAAACGAACGATTTACCACCGGCTGCATTCTTGTGTCCGCCTCCGCCAAAATAACGTGCAGCAAAGAGATTCACATCCACGTCACCTCGTGATCGAAGCGACACCCGAATGAATTTACGGGTCTGAAGGAACATGGCCGACATTTTTACTCCGGCAATCGTAAGCGGATAATTCACAAAACCCTCGCTGTCTCCCTGCTGAAAATCAAAACGGCGAAGTTCCGCCTCTTTCAAGGCAATATAAGCCACCTGATTCTGCTGGATCAACTGCATCTTGGTGCAGATCGAGTATCCCAGCAACCGCACACGCCCTTCGGAAAACTGATTATAAACCGAAGCATTCACATAAGGGACATGCACACCCCGTTCAATCAGAACGGCTGCCGCACGATACACCTCCGGAGTGAGGGTGCTGAATGAGAAATTGCCCGTATCGGTCATAATCCCCACATAAAGCGCCTCAGCCGAAGCCTTGTCCAACAACTCCGTACCGCACATCTGCTCTATGATCCGATAGACGAGAAAAGAAGTAGAACAAGTTTCCGGATAAGAAAACCGAAGCTGATAATCGTCCGGAGCATCGAGATGGTGGTCGATCAGGATTCGGGGAGCCTTTTCATTGGCAAGAATCGCATCGCTCAAGGCTTCGAGTCGGTCGAGCCGATTGAAATCGAGACAAAATATCATCTCTGCTTCATTAACGGCATTCGCTGCTTCCTCGGGTCGTTCCTTAAAGACAAGGAAATGCTCTATTCCCGAAAGCCACTCCAGGAAATAGGGATATTTGTTGGGGACGATGCAATCCACCCGATGTCCCATTTCACGCAACACATGAGCCCACGCCAACGAAGAACCTACGGCATCTCCATCGGGATTGGTATGCGAAACTATTACGATCCGCTTTGCTCCTCCCGACAGCATCCGCTTCAACTCCTCTATTTTCTCTTTCAAATCCAACATTTCCGTTCTCTTCCGGGGGCGAAGGTAGGCATTTTACGGCAAAGAAAAAAATCATACCTTGTCTTACAATGGAAAAACCACCTCTTGCAATTCTCTGTATCGAACGATGGCCGTCACATCTTTGCAATCCAGCCGTCGTACGGAATCACAATCCCCGATTGATGCAAGACAACATCGTTTCCGACAACTCCAACCATGCTTTCATCCCACCGAATCCAACATATTGAAAACATGAGAGCCGGTTGATGTCTCTCCTTTACGATCATCGGGAGCAGGTGTCCGAAATTCAGACATCAGCTCCCGACCGACATGTGTATGATGGTAATACGGAATTCGACCCGTCGTTCCACTGGATACGCCCTCTCTTGGACGCCGCGGGCGAAACACAAGTTCTCAAACGGACCTTCACCCAATAGGGGTTACTGATCCGTCAGTTCTACGGACATATAGTTTTTCAATCCCTTGTGACCTCGCACAGTAATCTGTACGGTAACCTCCTGCGGCAGGGTATCGTGCACCCGCTTGTCCACGATCGGGATCTCAATCGTTTCACCCGCTGAAATTTTTCGATTCACGGGATAGGTGGAAAGAGTCTCGCGGTGGCCGCCGAAAACGACATTCACGATTTCAGCCGTTTCAGTACCATGAGTGCAGCGGAAACGGATGGCCGTGGCACGACGATAATCTTCGTTACGCACGGAAAAAGTGAGCCTGGTGGATTTTTCGTAAAGATATTCGAAAGGAGAGATAAATGCAAACGCCTCAACGGGACGGTATTCATTGGCATCCGGTATGAAGCCGGCCTGTCGAACCAATTCACGGGCCGCTGCAAGCGGATCGGCAAAGGGCTCAACAAAAGAGAATCCACGGGAAACATGATACCCCTCGTCGTAATTACGGAAATCGAAACTCTCCTCGTGGCGCTTCGAGATAAAATAATGTTTCCAGCGAGGGATGTAATAATCGCGAATCAGCCCCGACCAAACGCGAGCCGAATAGTCGCTCAGGCTCGGACCGCCCCAGACAGTCACCAGCCGCCTGGCCTCCTCCGTAAAACGTTCACGTTCCTGAGGAGTGCAAGCTGCCTGCCCGGCCAATTCAGTCCAGCGCTCCATGCGCAGTATGGGATGCGACTCGAGCAATCGGTCGACCGCCGTAAGCAACTCGATAAACTCGGTTTCCAGCACCGCCGTCTCTTCGCTGCGGTCGGTAACATAAGCCCAATTGATCCGATCGAGTAACGCATCTGCCTTGGCCGCAAGATAGAGTGCCGCGTAATAAACAGCATCCACGCGGTAAAGGTCGCTGTCATCGAGATCACAAGCAAGGAAAAGTTCGATTGCCCGATAATAACTGTCGTTGATACCCAACGTCGGAACTCGTCCGGCTACAGGACGTTGTTGCCACAGGAAACGGGCATTGTTGGTAAAACTGCCATAAGCACTTCGGGTGATCTCCCTCCAAAAATCACTCATCGCTTCGGGACAAGCGCCATAACGTGCCCGGGAATAATTCTCGAGACATGTCTGAAGATCTACCGGTTTTTCTCTCCATCCGGCTCCGGCAATCAGGTCGTATACCACTTCGTTCTGTTCGACACCTTCGGGCGAGGTACCATACCCCACAAGCGCTCCGCGCTCAGGATCGGCAAGAGCTTCAAGATGGCCGTTGGCATAACTTTCAAGCACCCCGGTCAGAGCGCTCCGGCCACCGAAATTGGGGGTAGTCGAATAGATCCATTGTTTGCCGAAAAGGCCGGGGACATATTCCCAGGTTTTGTCGCTTTGCCATATAAACCGGTTGAAATCCACGGCCAGATCGATAATAATCATCTTATCGTCAGGAACACCGCTCAACAAAGCTTCGATACTTTGAGGGTCCCACACGGCACGCTGATGGCCAAAAATCCATCCCTGCATCACCCAGACAGCATCGGGATTGGCATTGCGCAACGAATTGTATATTACCGAAGAGTAGTTGCTCAACAAGTCGTAACGTTCCCGACTGCCTTGTTCTCCGAACGGAATATCCATTTCATTGAAACTGTCGATCAGGTAGTAGGTACCCTTACCGAATTCTCTTTCCCATGCCTCGATATAGCGTTTCTGGATCTCGATAAAAAGATCGTCGAGCGGCGAGAGCATATAACTGTTGAAACCGTTCCAACGGGTGGTGGTAAGTGTGATGTCCGGATAATGATTTTTCATGGCGGGAGGGACGAATCCTGCAAAACCTTGCAGGACGGGTTTCATCCCCAAAGCCGTCATACGTTCCAGGATCTTGTGTTGAAGATCGATTTGCGAGCGATGCCACTCTTCGGAAGGGGCTCCGTCCAAACCGCTCATGTTACCCATACGCATCCAGGGCATATGTCCGGGACCGGTAAAATAGGCATTGACCTCCTCTTCCGACAGTCCCATTTCTCGCCACACTCGAGCAAAGACAGCCTCTCCCGCCACAGGAGCAAGCGGCATGTCAAACCCATAAAGTGCCATACGGTCTATTTCTTTTTCCCATTCATCCCAACCCCAATAGGGAGTGGTATAGCCATAGGCGCAAACATTGTAATAAAGGTGATGGCGGAAAGGCGATACGACCCGATGACGGGGTGAATCGGGAAGTCGTTCCGGCCATTCGAAACGATTACCGCTCCATGAGGCGATCCCGTAGCCATTGGAAGTAAGATAGTCGTAGAACCCGCGACAGATGGCAACGGGATTACTCCCCGTCACACGGAGAATACCATTCCGTACTTGATATTCGTACCCGTCGCGGCCATCACGAGCCAAACGGGGCGAACAATCGAAACGTACGTTCGACGGGAAGGAACCGAACGTGCGGACAATCACTTCTTGCGCTGCAAGAACGGCCGGGTCATCGGGACCGCCGGATGCAGCCATGACAAAAGATGTCGGAGACACTGCGCCCAGCAGTGCGATGCAGAACAAAAGGAGTCTTTTCATTTTACTTTTCTTTATTTCGATATATACTATAGTCGTTGCAGGTTCGACGGAATCGGGTGCAATCCGACTTTCGAAGGATATAACCCATACGATCGGCTATCTGCGCCATTATTTCGGCCATCCGACCGGACTGAACCTGCATAGAAGTCCGAAGGCCGGGCAGGGTCTGCAATTTCCGAAAAGGATCTTCACCGGCTTCCTTATTTTCGCCGTATTTCCAGTGTCCCTCCCCGTGCAGTAGCCGGTACGGATACATAAAGCAAACCGTCGTAGGGCGAAACCGTTTCAACCGGTCGCCCGTTGAAACGAGCTTCATAATCATATCCGGGATTCATACAGAGCAACAGGGCGACCGTCCGTTCACGAACCGACTTATCAAACCGGAGCACCGCGGAATAGGCCGAACAGTCATCGGAAAATTCCGAGTCGGAAAGCGAAACATCGAAACCTGTAGCTACATGACCGATACAAAAATAACTCATGAACCAGTTAATCATCGGTGACGAAAGCCCCGAAAAGTTATGCCACCCGCCTCCTCGACCGGAAGACACAATGAAATGCTCGCAACTGTTATAACTCTCGGCACACTCCCGATTCCATATCCGAAGCGCCGTAAAAGCGACACGATGGGCGAAATCGATCCGGTTATTGTCGAGCAGTGACTTCCAGATGATGAACTGGTGCGGCATCCAGACTCCGCCGTTCCAATATCCCGTCGGATCATAATACGATGCAGACTGGTCGACGGTCGAAATACCTGTCGGACACCACATGCGTTCTTCATCGAAAAGGTTTTTCAACAGTCGTTCCGTCTGTTCGGGAGTACAGATGCCAGCCACCAAAGGGGCGACACCGTCCAACCCTTTATTGAAATTCGAACCGTCGGCATGCCGGAAAATACCGGTAGGGTTACCCGACTCATCGTGCATCACGTAACCGAAATATCCCGACTCGGGATCCCATGCGTTATGTTGTACAGCTTCCGTGAAACGGCGGATATCCTCGTCATAATGCCGCTCATCGGCACGAAGCCCCAGTCGGCGGGCAACTGTGCGGAGAATCTTCGCGGCCCGGATATAATACGCCGTAGAGACCATCGGGGCAACCGAACTGTAAAGATCGGTATGAGAACGCAGGTAGTGCTGTGGAGGATAATCGTCCCAACCGCCCGAACTGTAAAAATAGTCCCACGTACGAAGCAGGTTCGAAGGCATGCGTGTTGTGGAGGTCGTATCATGTCCCGCCATAAAGTCGTAATAACGTTTCAATCGCGGATAGAGGTAAGCCGCCACATCGATGGACTGAAGCCGGTTGTTCAGGTCGGCAAATGCAAAAAACTGAATCGGGAGCGGGGTGCCGTGGTGTATGAAGGCAGACTGCGAGGTCTCATCCGTGGTATAGGCACGGATCGTCTCGAAGGCTTTGACAGGATCAAGTTCCGTCAATGCCCACGAGATAAAACCCGAATCCCAGGTATAGAGGCTGTTCCAGTTCTTGCCGGGGGTAAAATGACGGATAAAACTGTTTTGCGTATAAACCGGATAAACGATGTTGGTAAACAATGTCGCTTCGAGCAACTGTTCACCCAAAGCGAATTCGGCCGCCTCGGGGAGAAGAGCCGGAAGCGGCGTGTGACGTGCGGCGACTTGTGCTGCAAGTTTTTCCCCCTCGGTTTGAAACCCGGTCAGGGCATTTCCCACCTCTTGTCGCGTTCCGGTAGCGAGCAACGCATAAAGTGTAGTCCGCGAACGGGGTTCGAGTACCACGGGACGCATGAAGGCCGAAGTGTAGTATCCCTGTCTGTCGCCCGTAAAATAGCGGGGCGGATGGCGATGTACCGTACGACGCATAAACACATCGAGATCGCTGTTCTCATACTCCTTGATCTCACAGTCCGGATAGTTCCACGCCATACCGTAGTAGTTATCGGAGGCCTCGTACTTGGCAATGAGACTTTGACCGGACTCTTCGATTCGCGGACGATACGACAAGGGACGCTCTACAACCCCCACAGAAGCGATTGCGTGACGTGGGCCGAAAAAAAGCGCATCGATCGTAACAGGTTCGGCCGTATCGGATACCAGGATCAGCGTATCGGTTGTCCGTTGTAACGAACAGTCAAAACGGGCAATCGCATAGTCTCCCTGCCCAACGAATGTCATTTCTTCTTCACAAACTCCATGAGCCAGTAGGCGGGCTGTCCTTCCTTCCGGAAGCCGATAGCGAATGGCCATAGCAAAATCCGCATTGTCATCCGGCAAGTCGACGACATATTCCACCCGGTCACCGATATGGCTTCCGAAATCCTTCAGTATGCTGCCGCTCAACGACAAACGGTCTCGTCCCTCTCCACGCAGCCATCCGTCATAAATCAGGGCGTAATCGTATCTTTTTACTGCAGGCTCATAACGGACATAGTCGCATCCCGACAGTCGGGAGCACTCCTCGTCACCCGAAGCAGCCACCACGGGACGGTCCTCGTCGTATGCGAGGTTCGTCGTCAGATGGAGCAACAGATTTTGCATGGCATCGCTTTCATTCACACACTCCATCTCCACCAGTACACGCGACGAATCGATCAGATGGTAAGTAGCATCGACATAGACCCGATCTTTCCACTCCAATTGATAGCGATAAGTGATGTCGGTCATCTGCGGATTGCAGCGCCACGGATAATAACCCGATTCGAAAAGGACGTCGGGGACAGCGAACGAACGGCGATAATAACCCGGGATAACGGTGAAATCCACCCGTACTCCGCTTGTCAGATCGGCAATGTGCGAAATACCGGCATAGCGTTTCGAATAGGGCCCCCAAAGAGAGAGCGACGTGATATCATGGGAGCCGTTAAACAATTCAGGAGAGACGGCCTCCTGTGCACGGCCCACCCCGCCGAGGACAAACAGTGTCATCAAGACACAGAACGGGAAATGTAGTCGAGGCATGTCAGTCCGTTTTCAATTTGAGATGGGTATTATCGGTATCGGACGGAGCAACGGGCAGTAATTCACCATTGATGCGGACATTGTTGAAAATGACGTTTTCCGTATTTTTCAGCATATAGGGAATGGGAGCCTCTTTCAATTCCACATTTTCAAGACGAATGTCGCGCATCGGATACCCCTCGATTCCTACGGCATAAAAGCCGCATTCATCCGAGCGGTTCCCCGTAACATTCCGAATCAGGAAGTTCTCGAAACGCGTGGGATGAAAACCCCCGCGAGCCCCATGATAGTTAGTCTCAAAGCGGATAAAGGCTGTCTTCACATAGTCACAGACGATATCGCTTACCCAAACATTGCGGATAAAACCACCCCGATCGAGATTCGATTTGAAATAGATCCCGCTGTAGCAACGATCGATCGTCACATCGTACATGTAGACGTCTTCCACTCCAGCAGCCATTTCGCTGCCGATGCACAGGCCGTTGCAACGTGAATAGAAACGACAGTCACGGATAACGATACCGGCCGTTTTCTGACCGATACGCCAGGCATCCTGGTCGCGTCCGGCCTTGATGGCGATAGCATCATCGCCACAACGGAAGGAACACCCTTCGATCAGCACATTGGTGGTATATTCAGGATCGCAACCATCGTTATTCAAATTGTAACTGTCGATTGTCACATCCCGTACGGTGACATTGTCGCAGAAAACGGGATGAATCACCCAATAAGGGCTGTCGAGCAGGGTGACACCCTCGATCAGGACATTCTTGCAACCGAACGGCTGAACCATACTGGGCGGCATGATCGATTGTTCACCGAAACAACGCTTGTAAACAGGAACCTGATCGATTCCCATCTGCCGCAGTGTGCTCTGCATCTCGGAACGTTGTGGACGGAACCGGGCAAATCCATTCTTGGCCCGTCCGTTAAGGGTCCCTTTACCAGTCAGTGCAATATTATTGCAATGGTATGCATAAACGAGCGGGGAATAGTTGAAAAGTTCCGTTCCCTCCCAAACGGTCAGTACGGGAGGCAGGTAATCTTTCGGATCGGGACTGAAAAGGATTACCGCACCTTCGGCCAAATGGAGATTCACATTGCTCTTCAACACGATCGGCCCATTGCAAGCATAGGTGCCGGCAGGGACCAGGACCCGACCACCTCCGTCATCGCTGCATCGCGTGATGGCGTTGTTGATAGCTTCGCGCGAATCGACCGTACTGTCAGCCATCGCTCCGAATGCCGTGATGTCGTAATCCGCATCCCGGAATTCGGGTACCTTGATATTCGCGAGTACCCTGCGTACTCCTTCTGGCAGATCGTCGGTCTCGCCCTGTGGTCCGGCACATGCACCGAGTCCCAAAAGAACCGACAACAAAGCAACGATTGGTCTTCTCTTTTTCATCTCTTCAAAACAGTTTGAATGGTTAAAATATAATGTTGTGTCTTCGACGAGCCGGCTATTCTTCCCAATCGTCTGTACGGAAAGGGAGAACAGGCAATTGCCGCATGTTGTAAAGATTGGCAATAAAAAAATTGTCGAACAGATAGCGGACAGCTACGATTTCGCCTGCTTCTGGACAATGAATAGCTATTTTCCGCTCTTGAGCCAGAATCCGAGCCTTTGCCGGATGAAATACGCGATCGGCACCGGCAGCTTCGAAACCGGTAATGACCCCCGTTGTCGAGAAACCGTCGTTACAATCGGTAAAGGAAAGAGCAACACCGCCATCGGGCAGCGGTTCCATCTTTTGAAACCGCGGACTGCCGCTCTGGATACCACGAACCCGGTACGTACGATCAAGAGCCAGCATGGCCAACCGGTCGCCCACCTCCTTTTTGCGGGAAGGGTGGATAATACGTTGTTCATAAGGTTTCACTAGATCCGCCGTCGAAACCATCCCGCTGTTGGGAATCATGTCAAGAGAGCGTTGCTGTGCCTCGCGAAGCAGATACCCATGAAGGTTGTCCGGACGATAGAGGTAGGGAGCAATCTCCACAAAATAGAAAGGCAATTCACCCAGTCCCCACAAATTGCGCCAATGGGCGACCATGGCAGTCTGGTAACGGGCATAGTCCTGATAGGCTCCCACGTCAGAACAGCCCTGATACCAAAGAAAGCCTTTGACGGTATAGTGATGAAGAGGATAGAGCATGCCATTGTACATGACCATGGGTCGGCCATTGCGCAATGACTCATTGGATGCACGAGCCACCACATCACGATAACCCAGCGAATCAAGCAACTCCCGGGGCATCCAACCCGCTATGTGCGAACCTCCCCAACTGCACGTGATCACACCAACCGGCACATCCAATACCTCGTTGACGGTGAGGGCAAAAAAATAGGCCACGGCCGAAAAGAGACGGGCATTGGCCGGCAACGATTTCAACCATCGGCCATCTACCTGTTCCTGCGGCTCGAGTGCCGCATGCCTGCCGACATAGGCGACTCGGACATGTTCGTATTTACCACATCGGAGAATCATGTCGGCGCCTCCTTCTACCGGTTGATTCAAATAGCCGCTCAAAGGCATGAACATGTTCGACTGGCCGGAACAAAACCACACTTCTCCGATCAAAACATCTTTCAATACGGTCGGTTTATTCCGCCCTTCACGAATAGTAATCTGCCGGGGTTCCTTGCTTGCCGCAGGTGTGGCTACCCGCACAAGCCAATGTCCATCTGCAGCCGTTTCAGTACGATATTTTGTCCGGTCCCAAGATACGGTAACCGTAATCGTGCTACCCGGCTCGGCCCAGCCCCAAAGAGCGGCATCGCTTTGCTGTTGCAACACCATATGGTCGCTTATGATATCGGGAAGGCGCAGTTCTGCCTGTAACGTAAGGAACGGAAAAAGGCAGACCGACAAAACAATCCACAGTTTCTGTTTCTGAGATTTCATTTTCGAATGGTTTTTGGGGTTCGACAGACATGCTCCGAAGCACATCAAAAATATACTCCGGAGCTTGCCCATCAAAAGGTTTCTTCTTTTTTCTGCTGTTTTATTGTTTCATGCAACGGATCGAATATGCGGTTGCCGTGTAGCTCTGAGCCGAATTACGGATGGTGCCGCGACCATAACAGTTCATTGCATAAGCAAGGAAACTTTGGTTTGACGTATCAAATCGCGTATTGGCAGCCCAATAGAACGCTGCATATCCCACGCCGGATAGTTGTCCGGCATTACGATAACCGGCAGCAGGATAGTAACTTGTATTGTCATCCGCCTGCCGATAGACAACTCCGGAAACCGTAGAATTATTTTCGAAGGTTACATAAGTCGAATTCCAGTAATTCTGCCAAGCATAACCATTGTTGACAGGGACACACCAACCAGCCGGACATGGATCATATATCGTTTTTTCACTCCGATTTTTCGAACTATTCCACAATTGTTGCGCCTCCTCCAAGGTAGAAGTATAGAGCCATGTATTGGTCATACCTGCACTGCCGGCCTGATAATAGTGGATAAACGTAGTGGGGTTGGCAATGGCATAAGCAATATCGCTCTCACCCACACTGGTATTGCGGACAGAAGAGAACGTACGATCGCTGAAAACAGGATTAATGACGTAGGCAGCCGTCGATCCGGTGAAAGCTGTCGATTCTACACGACCCGTGTTGCTCACATTACCGAGAGTCGATGATCCGGGGAACGGATCTTTCCGACCCCATTGCCAGTAAAGGCCATAGGAATTCAAATCTCCCTCCTGGCTCGAAGTGGCTCCGAGGTTACGGTTCATCAGCAGCCAGGCGTCATTGCGTGACCAATGGGTAGGCTCCGTACGAGGATCATCAACAGTGAGCCAAATATGCCAGCTCCAGACGATCTCGCCGGCTGCATTGCGTGCCGCGATAACCGCATTGCCATTACTGCCGGGTCGTACTGCGAAATAAATACGTTTGGTGGTTGTCGAATAAGTCACATCAGAAAGCAATGACTCACTACCGGTAGACCAAAGCCAGTCTGCATCGGTGATCCCTACGAATTCATATTCATGAGCATTGTTGGCGTAATCGGCCGCGAACTGATAATTTCCACCGTTGGTGATGATGTAGCAGTTGGCGCGTCCGCCTGCTGCAACCAGATCATAGGGAACGACATCGGCACGACCTTTTTCGATCCATGCATCGATATCACTGAAAGTCAACGTATATTTGGTCTGAGGGGAGAATGCCGCCGTTGGGTTGACATTGAAAACAACCTGCTGGCCATTGGTCATCCGGAGTGTAAAGCTGCATTCACCATCGGTCAGATCGACTGGCAGTACAGCTACCCAGGCATTCTGGGGTGTATTCATTGCAGCGTCAGCCGGATAGTTGATGACAAGGCTTTTGCCTGCCTCGGCATCCGTCGCGGAAAGATTGCCGTTGCTCAGATCGCAGGTAGCGGATCCTACAAAACTCCGATTGGCAGTAATGGTAAGCGACTCGATAACCGCATCACTGAAGATGCTGTTCGAACCGTCTATCACAATGTTCAGCAACGAGAGCGGATGGGTAAACGATATGCTGTGTTCGACATCGTTTTGAGAAAGGGTCGCCTTGGCAAACATGAAGTCCGAAACACCGATCACACCGTTGACGTCCGTTTGGCGGTCGACCGTTGCAGGAATGTCCAACGAAATGCCGGTCGGATCGTTTCCATACGAGGCATCGTAAGGATAAAGAGCATAAAAAGAAAATGTTTCGTCCTGGGGCGAAAGGGCACCACTGAATACTCCTATCGTCTGATCCTTACCGGAAGCGGTAAGAGCCATTTCGACATTGGCATTGGAAGCGTCATTCGCAATCCAACCACTGATCCGGTCGCCTTCACGCCAAACGATCGTCGAAGCATCGTTCAGTGCCGTTTTGGTAAGCGGTTCGATAGCGGCGGTCAGTTCAAATCCGGTTGTAACGGGGCGAGTTGCAGGATCCATCTCGTTTACAGGATCCTCGGCGCAGCCCACAAACAATGCGGCTGCCAGCAATGTAGCTGAAAGATAGAATGATGTACGCATGGCAGTAATTTTTACTCGTCCATAAGATTGATCAGTTCACCACCGTCTTGAATAACCGTATCGATCGGGGAAACGGCAATCCCCTGTTCAACTTCGATGGTTGTAATTTCCAATCGTGGGCTAAGGTAATTTTTCGTGCTCATTTTATTAATTGTTTAGGCATTAATGAATTTATGTTATTTTCGATTTATCGACACATGGGAATC
>CASDWR010000167.1 GCA_949284665.1 uncultured Rikenellaceae bacterium
ATTGCTGTTGCGCAAACCGTCGGCGCTGTTGCTCGACGAACCGACCAATCATCTCGATATTGAGAGCATACAGTGGCTTGAAGGATATCTGAAGGAGTATAACGGGGCGGTATTGCTTATTTCCCACGACCGTGCTTTCCTTGATAATGTGACCACACGTACAGTCGAATTGATACTGGGAAAGGTATATGATTACAAGGTCCCCTACAGCCGTTATGTAGTCCTTCGAGCCGAGCGGAGAGAGCAGCAGATGGCGGCTTACAACAATCAGCAGCGTATGATTGAAAAGAGCGAGGAGTTTATCGAACGGTTTCGCTACAAGCCGACCAAAAGCAATCAGGTGCAGTCGCGGATCAAGCAACTGGCCAAACTTGAACGTATAGAGGTCGACGAGGAAGATGTCAGTACGTTGAATATCAAGTTCCCGCCGGCTCCCCGTTCGGGACAGATTGTGGCGGAGGTCAAAAATGCCGGACGCAGTTTCGGAGAGAAGCATGTTTTCAGCGGTGCCGATTTTACGATCGAACGTGGAGAGCGGATTGCTCTTGTCGGTCGTAATGGAGAGGGGAAAACGACCTTTGCCCGCATGCTGATCGGCGAGTTGTCGCCCACGGAAGGGAGTATCCGTTTGGGAGCGAATGTGAGTGTCGGTTATTATGCCCAGAATCAGGATGATCTGATGGATGGGGAATTTACGGTCTACGATACGCTCGATCGGGTGGCGGTTGGTGACATCCGGACCCGGTTGCGTGATATTCTGGGCGCGTTTCTCTTTCGCGGTGAGGACATAGACAAGAAAGTGAAGGTATTGTCTGGCGGAGAGCGTTCGCGTTTGGCAATGGCACGTATGATGCTTTCACCGCACAATCTGTTGGTACTCGACGAGCCTACCAATCATATGGATATGCGCTCGAAAGACATACTTAAGAGTGCGCTTTGCAAATATGACGGGACTTTGGTGGTAATTTCGCATGACCGGGAGTTTCTTGACGGGATAGTCGACAAGGTGTATGAATTTCGTGATGGAGGTGTCCATGAATATTTGGGCGGCATCTGGTATTTTCTTGAGAAACGGAAACTCGATTCGTTGCATCAGGTCGAGCTACGCAGTCAGGAAGCGGGTTCGGGGAGATCGAACGAGGTATCAAAAGGGAAAATATCCTACGAACAGAAAAAAGAGAATGAACGGCAGATTCGTAAAACCCGTAATGCATTGGGTGAGGTGGAGCGCAAAATTGAACGGTTGGAGGCGGAAATGGCGGAGTGGAACCGAAAGTTGGCGGACCCCGATAACCACGAGGTAGACATGACAGACCCCGTATTTTATAAAAAATACGAGGCTTTGAAGCAACAGGTTGATTTTGAGTACCACGAATGGGAAAAACTCAATTATGAGTTGGACTTGTTACAGGATGAGCCGGCAGGATAAAGAGCAGCACGGAGGGGCAAAATAAGTTCTCCGGCGTAGGGAAAGGGAAGTCCGGTTGCGGGAGGTGTCAAGCGTTTTGCCGAAGCAAAGCATGTGTGGTCGCCGGAACACCGGCGGCAGAACAGAACGGAGAGAGATATGTGGAATGTTGATAGCACTGCTCCTGAAAGAGGAAAGTGAAAATTTCATGGGATATGGAGAATATGATTTTCGGCATACGTCCTGTGGCGGAAGCCATTGAATCCGGTCGAAGGGTGGAGAGACTTTATGTACGCAAGGGAGCTTCCGGCCCTCTTATGATCGAATTGAAAGAGTTATGTAAACGATACGGGGTCCATTATCAGGAGGTCCCTGTCGAAAAACTCGATCGGCTCGTGCGGGGAAACCATCAAGGGGTCGTAGCACAAATGGCTTTGATTGAATATGTCTCGTTAGAGGATATGTTGGAACGGGTGCCGGATGGTCAGGCGCCGTTGTTCGTATTGTTCGATGGCGTTACGGATGTCCGGAATTTCGGTGCCGTGGCGCGGAGTGCCGAGTGTGCGGGTGCGCATGGATTGATCGTTTCGATGAAAAATGCGGCCCCGGTGAATGCAGAAGCGGTGAAAAGTTCGGCGGGGGCACTGAATCTGATCCCCGTACATCGTGCGGGCAGTATCCGTAATACGATCAAGATGTTGAAGAATGCCGGTTTTCAGATCGTTGCGGCGACCGAAAAGGCTGCGATGCAGCTCTACGAAGCCGACCTTACCCTCCCTACGGTTCTGGTGATGGGAAGTGAAGGACCGGGCATCTCGAACGAGGTGATGAAATTGTGCGATCTACAGATAGCCGTACCCTTGTTCGGGCGTATCGGTTCGTTGAATGTGTCGGCTGCAGCAGCCGTATTGCTGTTCGAGGTGGTTCGACAACGGATTGGTAACCGGGGGGTATGAAAAAGGTGCTTTGTCATGCCCGTCTCGGAGAGGTGGTATTTTACCGTACCCGGCAGGCGCATCGTATTTCGATTGCCGTGCGACCATCGGGACATGTGAGAGTGACGCTTCCAGCAGGGTGTTCATTTCGACAAGGGTTTGCTTTTTTGAATGAGAAAGAGGAGTGGGTAGTCGGGGCCATCGAACGGTTTCGGTCTTCGCATTCGTTTGTCCCGTTGTTGCCGCCCTATTCTACGCGCAGACATGTATTGACGCTTGTGCCGAAACGGACCGACCGAATTGTAACGCGCATATACGGGAATCGGATGGTCGTTTATTATCCGGAAGGGGATGACCCTGCCGGAGAGGTCGTCCAAACGGCGATCCGTAGGGTTGTGTTGCGTGCACTGCGTATCGAAGCGACGGAAATGTTGCCAGGACGTGTTCGGGAACTGGCCTTGACAACGGGACTCCAATGCCGGAATGTAACCGTGAGGACTATGGTGAGCCGTTGGGGAAGTTGTTCTTCGAAAGACGATATCTCTTTGAACGTTTATCTGATGCTCCTCCCGCAACATCTGGTCGATTATGTGATCGTGCATGAACTTTGTCATACTTGTTATAAAAATCATTCCGCAGATTTCCATGCACTTGTAGATCGGTTGCTGGGGGGCCGCGAAGCATCATTGAGGACCGAATTACGTCGTTACAGACCGATGCTGTCCTGATTTTTCGGCATGAATTTGGCAGTGCGAATTAAAAGGATTAATTTTACGCCAAGAGATAAAAAGCGTGGTGTAAGGTGGCAAGACGAATAGGATTCTTTTTTATTTGTTTATCGATAGGCGTTTTATGCAGCCGGTGCGTCGACTCACCTGCACCGGTGGGGCAGGATGCCGAATACGACCGAGCTATGACGATATTGATGCACGAACCTACCGAAGAGTTGTTTCCTGGTGTCATACATCCGGATGCCGCATTGTTTTCCGATTATTTCAGTATCGACAAAGCGGCCGAAGAGCATGCCAATTATCGTCGTGAGCTGAAACGATTCGGGGCCAATGTCCTTACGGTAAGGGAGATATTGCTTCAGGGAACGCTCGACAAAGACGGGAATCCCATGGAGGGGAGAGCACTCGATTCGCTGCGTCGATTCGCTGCCGAATTTCTGACCTACAATACCGACAGCATCCCTGGCGAGACGGAGGCTCAAGCCCGTTATAAACGGATGATTATCAGCCGTGCCAATCCGAAAGATCTGGTGCGTATCATCATGTTGCAACCCGAGATCGTGCTTTCCCGTACGGATACCAATACCGGATTTACGGCTACCTATATCGAACATCCCATCATGAATATTTTTTTCATGCGAGACCAGATGATCTCGACGGCAGCAGGGATTGTGATCGGTAAGATGAACTCCCCGCAGCGCGAAACCGAATGCCGCATTGCTGAGTTCTGCCTTGAAAAAATCGGCCTGACCCCTATTCATAAGATATCGGGGGAAAATGCCTTCCTTGAAGGCGGGGATTTCTTGCCGTTCGGAAATGTTGCATTTATCGGTCGGGGTTTGCGCACTACACAAGAGGCTATTGATCAACTGATGGACAACGATTTGCTGGGATGCGACACGCTTGTGGTAGTGAAAGACCGATGGCTTTCGCAAGAGCAGATGCATTTGGATACCTATTTCAATATCATCGATCGCGATCTGGTCACCCTCTCTGAAAACCGTTACCTAGCTCCGACCGACAGTCTTCAATATCTTTCGGTCGATGTCTATGCCCGGGATGACAATACCTATCGCAAGGTCGCCGAATCCGAAGATTTCGTGCAATATCTTGAAGAGGGGCTCCGGGTGAAAATCATTCCCATCTCCCGTCAGGACGAGTTGACCTATGCGAACAATTTTCTTACTGTCGCACCGCGTCACATTATGGCCGTGGCCGGACAGTCCCAGGCACTGCAGGATACGTTGATGGCCAACGGCGTGCGAGTGACATGGATCCCGCTGACCAATTTGATCAAGGGGTACGGAGCTGCACACTGCATGACACAAGTCTTGGGACGCGACGAACTTTTTTGAATATATGGAGTGGCGGAACCGTTCGGCCCAAGAATAAAAGGATTCTTGTCCCTTTCTCCTTCCTCCGGCTTTGCGGATTTTGCTGGTTGCCTAAAAGAGGATCGGCATTTGTCGAGATCGTATGTGTGAAAGCAACAATGAAGAGGGGGATGGGTGCGGGTATGTCATGGCTTTTATCCCGCAAGGTTTCTGGCGAAGGGATCAGGCTCCCGTTTTGTTGATACGCATCAGCTCGGCCTTCAGTTCCGTTGTGGACAGGCCGCTGTTGATTTTACCGTTGTGGACGATGGAAATACTGCCTGTTTCTTCGGATACGACGATTACGATTGCATCTGAAATTTCGCTGATGCCCAAAGCTGCCCGGTGCCGCATGCCGAACGATAATGGGACCTCTGTTTGAGTGGAAGGCAGAACACATGTTGCGGCCACGATCCGGTTCCCGGCGATGATAACGGCCCCGTCGTGCAAAGGCGAATTCTTGAAAAAGAGATTTCGCAACAAAGATGACGAGATGATCCCGTCAATCGCTACACCCGTATCGATGATCTCCTGAAGGTCGCCTTCCTGTTTGATGACGATCAACGCCCCGGTTCTTGAAGAGGACATGTCTCCGCATGCATTGACTACCGGTGTGATAAAATCGTCCTGTGGGGCGCTTTTGTCGTGCCACAGGTTCAGCAGTTTGCTTATCAGACTTTCCCGTCGGCCGATAGTCTGTAGGAAACGGCGGATTTCGGGTTGGAAAATAATGATGAGTGCAATGATACCCACATTGATAATGCTGCCCAAAATGGCAGAAAGAAGCTCCATGTTGAGCGCCTTCACCACTACCCAGATCAGATATACCAATACGATTCCCATGATGATGTTGGTCGCGTTGGTCCCCTTGAGCAGTTTGTACAGATAAAACATGATCATCGCTACGAGAACGATGTCGATGATATCGATAACGGTAATGTGGATAAAATCCATGATTCGAAGGAAAAAGTTTTCGCAAAACTAACGAAAAAAACGACATTCGCCAACTTTTGTCGTCAGCGAATGTCGTTTTGAAAGTCCAGAGTTCGAACTCCCTTTTGTGAACTATTTGGTTGTTTTCTCTTTCCTTCTCATCAGGTCGTAGGCGACCGGTGTTGCGGTGAAGATGGAAGAGAGCGTACCGATAATCACACCGAAGATCAGTGCGAAAATGAAGCCGCGGATCACTTCGCCTCCGAAGAGGAAGATTGCCAACAGGGTGACGAATGTCGTTCCGGAGGTATTGATCGTACGGGAAAGGGTGCTGTTTACCGCGAAATTGATGTTGGTCTTGATATCGCGTTTCGGGTAGAGCGTCGTATATTCGCGGATACGGTCGAAGATCACCACCTTGTCATTGATTGAATAACCGATGATTGTCAGAATGGCTGCGATGAAAGACTGGTTGACCTCCAGATTGAACGGCAACCATCCACGACAGATGGAGAAAATACCGATGGTCAGGAAGGCGTCGTGTGCGAGAGCAACGACGCTGCCTACACCCCACTGCCATTTCTTGAAACGGAGCAGGATATAGAGACCGATTGCGAACAAACTGAACAAAACGGCGATGAATGAGTTTACCGTAATGTCGTGTGCAACACTCGGACCTACCATGTCGGCCGAGATGATACCGTTGATGTTCGTTTGTGTCGAAGAGAATTCTTCCCGGCTGAGCGGTTGTGCGTAAAGCGGGTTGAGGGCTTTGTAGAGCAGTTCCTCCACGATGGCGGCCGCATCGTCGCTTTGATCGTCGAATTTGTACTGGGTAACGATGCGCATTTGGTTCAGCGCTTCGTTGCCGTACCGTTTTACTTCGGAACTTTTGTATGCCGGATCACCTTCCACCGAGTCGTCCATAAAAACGTTTTCGATAGCCGTACGTACTTGATCATCCGTTACGGGTTGGTCGAAACGAACCACATAGGTACGACCTCCGGAGAAATCCACACCATAATTCAGGCCACGCGTAGCCAGTGAAACGATCGAAATGAGTATCAGTGCCAACGAAACCGTATAAGATATCTTTCGGATGCGGATGAAATCGATTTTCGTGTTTGTCAGGAAGTTTTCCGACCATTTGTTTGAGAAGGATATCTTGCTTTCTCTCTTCAGCATGGAGGTGAAAATCATACGTGTGATGAAAATCGCGCAGAAGAGCGAGGTAAGAATACCGATGATGAGGGTCGTGGCGAATCCCTGAACAGGACCTGTCCCGAAGAAGAAAAGCACCACGCCGGTAATGATGGTCGTGAGGTTGGAGTCGATGATGGCGGACATGGCGGGTTTGTATCCTTCACTGATAGCGAGGCTCAATCCCTTTCCTCCGCGCAACTCTTCTTTGACACGTTCGTAGATGATGACGTTCGCATCGACGGCCATACCCATTGTCAGTACGATACCGGCAATACCCGGCAGTGTCAGTACGGCACCGAAGGAGGCCAGTACGCCGAACAGGAAGAACAGGTTGGCTACAAGTGCCAGACTGGCAATCAGACCGGCCTTGTTGTAAAAGACGATCATGTAGATCAAGACGAGTACGAATGCGATGATGAACGAGATCATACTGGCATTGATCGATTCCTGACCCAGTGACGGACCGACGATAGCCTCTTGAGTGATGCGTGCCGGGGCAGGCAGTTTACCCGATTTGAGTACGTTCGCCAAGTCTTTTGCTTCCTGGATGGTGAATTGTCCGGAAATGGAGGTCCGGCCACCGGTAATTTCATTTTTGACAACCGGATAGGAATAGACATAACCGTCCAATACGATGGCGATATGTTTGCCGATGTTGTCTGCGGTCAAGCGTGCCCATGTCCGGGCCCCGGTTGCGTTCATGATCATTGAAACCTCGGCATTGGCCCCCTGTTCCTGGTACTCTTCTTTGGCTTCCACTACGACGCTTCCGTCGAGCGGGGCTTTCCCGTCACGGGTATTGGCACGAATGGCGATGAGTTCGAAAATGGTTTCTGCGTCGTCGATGGGTTTGATACCCCACATGAGTTTCAAATCGCGCGGAAGCAACATCTTCACTTGCGGCAGGGCAAGGTATTTGTTGACAGCAGCCGTATCGTAAGAGTAGGCATGGCCGATTACTGGTCCGGTGCCGAGTTGGCCGTTTGGCATGACTACAGGATTCAGTTTCGAAAAGAGCGGCATCTCTTTCATGAACGAATCCTCTTCCGTTCCTTCTATCTGGGAAAGCAGGTCGTCGGACTCTGTTGCAGCAGATTCGGCTGCGGCTGCAGTTTGTTCGGATGTCTCCTCACTTACGGTCTCGGATGCTTTCTCCATGTCTCTGATGATGGTGTTGGCTTGTTCGAGGAGCGGATAGATTTCGGTGTTGTCATAGGTGGCCCAGAATTCGAGGGAAGCAGTTCCCTGAAGCAGTTTGCGGACACGTTCCGGTTCCTTGATACCCGGCAGCTCCACAAGGATACGTCCCGAATTTTCCAACCGTTGAATGTTGGGCTGTGTTACGCCAAAGCGGTCGATACGGCTGCGGAGTACGTTGTACGAGTTTGAAATGGCACTTTCAGCTTCGTTTCTCAATACGTTTATCACCTGCGTGTTGGTGCTCGACGGGGTAACCTTGTCTTTCAACTCCTGGGTATTGAAGATATAGGCCAGGGGAGCATTGTTGGAGAGGCGGGCATATGCCTTGTCAAAAAGAGTGATGAAGTCATCGGTACTGTTTTTCTGCTCTTGACGGGCAACAGCCAGCGCCTCGTTGAAAACGGGATCCTTGCTGTCGTTCGAGAGTGCTCTCAGAACGTCTTCCACCCAGATTTCCAGCATGACGTTCATACCGCCTTTCAGATCGAGTCCCAAGTTGATTTCCTTCTCCTTGACCTCTTTGTAAGTGTACTTTACAAGTCCGAGGTTGTAAACGGGCTTCGATTTGATGGAATCGAGATACACCTGCTCTCTTGCGTCTCGCTCTTCAGCCGGGAATTGGGAAGCGTATTTTACCGCTTTCTTCTCCACGTTTTGCGCAACGAAAGTAAAAGAGAGTTGATAAGCACAAGCAATCGCAAGTATGATTGCCAGTAGTTTAATCGCGCCTTTGTTTTGCATTGTTGAATGTCGTTGTTAAGTTTATATGTTTCTTCGTTAATTTCCTGCGGTTGCTGTTTTCAGGCAGCCAATAGTGCGCAAAATTACATATTTTTCTCGAACTGCAACAGTTTTCCATAAAAAAAGGTAATGGGAACGGACGGGAAAGGGGATTATCCGTGTCGTACACTCTCTTTCTGTACCCGAAGAATTCCGATTGTATCCAGTGGTGGAATGGATCGATCGGAAGGAGTTTGCCGGATCGATGTTTCGAGGGAAATAGTTCCGAACGG
The DNA here is from genome assembly GCA_949284665.1 of uncultured Rikenellaceae bacterium. Classification (GTDB taxonomy): domain Bacteria; phylum Bacteroidota; class Bacteroidia; order Bacteroidales; family Rikenellaceae; genus Tidjanibacter. Next base: position 8,797 of record CASDWR010000167.1, read on the forward strand.
AGGGAAGCGGCCGGCTTTCCCTTCATCCGTATATCCGATGCCCACATCCTGTGCAAGCATAAAAGAGGGCTGCGATACAGCCCTCTTTCCCGTTTTCTTATATCTCTTTTCCCTTTTCCGTTTTAGATTCTCGTCCGACAGATTTCTTTCGCTTGTATCCCTTCCTCTTGGCCGTACATTTTATCACGGTTGGGGCAGGTCGGGATTTTCGTCTTTTGCGAGCGGATTCGAAAAGAAGTGTTCTCGGAAACGGTCTATTTCTGTTCTTCCAGTATGCGCATTGCACAATCGAATATGGTAGTGTCGTCCAACGTGACGATTCCTCCGTCGGGGCCTGATTCGAAATGGACACCGGAGATGTTCCCCCCTTCGAAATGACGACCACCGAAATAGTTTCTTACCTCGTCTACGTTGATTCCCAATTCGTCGGCAATGCGTTGTGAACTTCCGCTGGGCAATTTGTCTTTGATGCGGCGCAGTTCATTGAATGTAATAATCATGGTTCTCTATGGTTTAATTTGAAGTTTTCGATTGTCCGAAATAATTCGGAGTCTAAAGTTAGTGAATATTTCGAACAAACAAAAAGTTCCTGACAACTTTTTGTAAAAAAAAGGCCTTTCGGACGTTTTGACGGTCGAAATGTCACCTTTTTGGCAGTCGAAGTGACAAAAAAAGGAGGACGTGTCAGTTTTCGGTTCACTTCGACCCCTTGGCATAAAGATTGAAGAATTGGAGGTTGCCGTTCGATACTTGAAAAAAGCGGACGGGGACATAAACAATATGGACGAAAAAGTTAAATTATAATAATACATAGTATCAGTTATGGCAAAGATTATCGGTATAGACCTTGGAACAACGAATTCATGCGTTGCGGTAATGGAGGGTAACGAACCCGTTGTGATTCCCAACAGTGAGGGACATCGGACAACGCCTTCGGTAGTGGCGTTTACAGAAAACGGAGAGCGTAAAGTGGGTGATCCGGCCAAGCGGCAGGCGATAACCAACCCGCACAACACGGTCTTTTCGATCAAACGTTTCATGGGTGAGACGTATGATCGGGTAACGAAAGATATTGAGCGGGTTCCTTACAAAGTAGTGCGGGGTGAGAATAATACGCCTCGTGTGGACATCAACGGGCGACTTTATACCCCGCAGGAAATTTCGGCGATTATTCTTCAGAAAATGAAGAAAACGGCCGAAGATTATTTGGGAACCACTGTGGACGAGGCGGTTATTACGGTCCCTGCCTATTTTTCGGATTCGCAACGTCAAGCCACCAAGGAAGCGGGTGAAATTGCCGGTTTGAAAGTACGTCGTATCATTAATGAACCGACAGCCGCTGCATTGGCCTATGGCTTGGACAAGGTGAACAAAAATATGAAGATCGCCGTATACGATTTGGGTGGCGGTACGTTCGATATTTCAATTCTGGAGTTGGGCGACGGTGTATTCGAAGTGAAATCGACCAACGGTGATACCCATCTTGGCGGCGACGATTTCGACCAGTTGATCATCAATTGGCTGGCCGATGATTTCCAAAGCAAACACAATGTCGACCTGCGCAAAGATCCGATGGCATTGCAACGTCTGAAAGAGGCTGCCGAGAAGGCGAAAATCGAATTGTCGAGTTCGACCACGACGGAAATCAATCTTCCGTACATCATGCCTGTCGACGGTATTCCGCAACACTTGGTAACCACACTTACGCGTGCCAAATTCGAACAGTTGTGCGACAATCTGATCCGTGCCACGATCGAACCTTGTAAACAGGCGCTCAAGGATGCCAAACTTACGACGAGCCAGATCGACGAAGTCATTCTGGTGGGAGGTTCGACCCGTATTCCGGCTATTCAGAAAGCAGTCGAGGACTTCTTTGGCAAAACACCTTCGAAGAATGTGAATCCGGACGAAGTAGTAGCCATCGGTGCGGCTATTCAGGGCGGTGTATTGACGGGTGAAGTCAAAGATGTGTTGTTGCTTGATGTTATTCCGTTGTCGTTGGGTATCGAAACTCTCGGTGGAGTATTCACTCGTCTGATTGAAGCCAACAAGACCATTCCTATCCGTCGGAGCGAGGTTTTCTCGACGGCGGTGGACAATCAGCCTTCCGTAGAGATTCATGTGCTGCAGGGCGAGCGTCAGATGGCCCGCGACAATAAAACCATCGGTCGTTTCCATTTGGATGGTATTCCCGCAGCCCCGCGTGGCGTACCTCAGATTGAGGTGACTTTCGATGTCGATGCCGACGGTATATTGAACGTTTCGGCCAAGGACAAAGGAACCGGCAAAGAACAGAAAATCCGTATTGAGGCCTCATCCGGATTGACAGAGGAGGAGATTCAGCGGATGCGTGACGAAGCGAAAGCAAACGAAGCCAAGGATAAGGAAGAACGTGAGCGTGTCGACAAAATCAATGCGGCCGATACGATGATCTTCTCCACCGAAAAACAACTCAAAGAGTACGGTGACAAGATTCCTGCCGACAAGAAGAGTGCGATCGAGAGTGCTCTCGGAAAGTTGAAAGCAGCCCACGCTGCCCAGAATCTTGCCGATATCGATGCGGCTACTGCAGAGTTGAATACGGCATGGCAGGCGGCTTCCCAAGACATCTATGCTTCACAGCAAGGGTCTGCCGGTGCACAGCAGGCGTCTTCGCAGGAGAGTGCACAGCAGGGCGGCGGAAACAGTCAGGGCGATAATGTAACTGACGTGGAGTTTGAGGAAGTGAAATAGCTCTTATTCGTAAAATTGCAAGATTGATAAAAACGGGTACGATCGGGTATGGGTCGCACCCGTTTTTGTTTTTCCCATTCCGGCTCTTTTTCCGCGGGTCGGGATCTTCGGACGGATCGGTTTGAAGGTTCATTTTGTCCTCTATTTTGTACGGGAGGACTGGAGGGGCGGTCTACGATGACTTTTTGTGCGAGAATTACTGTTCGTATGTCGGAAATAAAATGGAATTCCGATCCCTTTAAGGATTCTGTTTATGTTGCTTGATATTAGTGTTTTATGAGGCAACTCTACAAAAACTCTCAGCCGGAGACATGATATAAGTTAAGTTTTTGTTAAATCTTATTTAAGGAATCGTTAACAAAACGGTCGTTCCCTTCTTATTTGAAAAATAAGCGCTACTTTTGCGATGAAATTTAAAGAAAGATTATGGGGATATTTACCTTTATTGTCGTTATTCTGATCGTGCTTGCCGTGTCTGGACTGGTTGTTGGAGTGTCCAATGACGCGGTTAATTTTTTAAATTCGGCCGTGGGGTCGAAGGCAGCCCCTCGGAAAGTGATCCTCTCGATTGCTTCGTTAGGGATTATCGTGGGTGCTTTCACTTCCAGCGGCATGATGGAGGTGGCCAGAAGCGGGGTGTTCTATCCCGAACAGTTTACCTTTAACGAGGTGATGATGCTGTTTCTTGGTGTGATGTTCGCCAATGTGATTCTGTTGGACCTTTTCAATACGTTCGGTTTGCCGACTTCTACGACGGTGTCGCTGGTATTCGGCCTGCTTGGTGCCGCCATTGCGGTTGCTGCAACCAAAATTCACGCCGATCCCGAATTGACAGTTGCCCAGATGTCGCAGTTCATCAACTCAGGGAAGGCCATGGTGATCATCTCGGCTATCTTGTCATCCGTAGTGATCGCCTTCGTAACCAGTATCGTAGTCATGTTTATCAGCCGGTTGATTTTCACGTTCCATTATGAAAAGATATTCCGTCGTTTCGGCGCGTTGTGGTGCGGTGTTGCATTTACGGCTATCGTCTATTTCGCCTTGTTCAAAGGGTTGAAAAGTTCGGGATTGATCGATCCGGCTTTTTTTGAATGGGTCTCGGGTCACATGTTGTTGGCACTTGCTATCGTGTGGGTCGCCAGCAGTCTTTTGATGGGTATCCTTCAAATATTCCGTGTGAATATATTGAAAATCACGATCCTCGCAGGGACTTTTTCGTTGGCGTTGGCCTTTGCCGGAAACGACCTGGTCAACTTTATCGGAGTCCCTCTTGCCGGACTCGATTCATACAAGTTGTTCGTAGCCGGAGGAGGAGACGAAACCATGTTGATGGGAAAACTCAACGAGCCGGTCGTTGCCAACCACCTTTTGCTTCTGGTTGCGGGTATCATCATGACGGTAACGCTGTGGTTTTCGAAAAAGGCGAAGAGCGTAAGCGATACGGAGATTAATCTGGCAAAACAGGATGAAGGGACCGAGCGTTTCGGGTCGACGCTGTTTTCCCGTTCGTTGGTGCGTAGCGTACTCGGATTGAACCGTTGGTATGAGGACCATGTCCCCGAATCGTTCCAAAGGGCGATTAACAAACGTTTCATCCCTTTGCGAAGCAATGAAAACAAGGCGCATTTCGACCTGATCCGTGCTACGGTGAATCTGACGGCTGCTTCGATTCTGATTTCGATGGCTACCTCTTTGAAATTGCCTCTTTCGACTACTTATGTCACGTTTATGGTGGCCATGGGTTCGTCACTCGCTGACAAGGCATGGGGCCGGGAGAGTGCAGTGTATCGGATTACGGGGGTGATTACCGTAATCATGGGATGGTTCGTGACGGCATTGATTGCGTTCTTGATCGCCTTGCTGATTACGTTTGTCCTGCTTTGGGGTGGTACGTTGGCCATACTTATCGTCACGATTCTGTGCGGGTTCATGTTTGTTCAGAGCACGATCATCCACAAAAAACGTGAAGCCAAGGCAAATCGTCTGGAGGCACTGGAGACCGGTTCTGCCGAAGACGATATTATGTCAGGCATCATCTCCGACATTTGCGGTACGATGGAGGATACGACACGTATTTACCAGCAAACCATCAAGGCCGTATTGGCTGAGGACCGCAAAAGTTTGCGGAATATGGTGAGGGAATCGAATGATCTGTTTTATAAAGCGCGGGAGCGGAAATACGAAGAATTGCCCACGTTGCAGAAGATTCAGGACAACTATATCGAGGCCGGTCACTATTACGTGCAAGTGGTAGACTACATGAGCGAGATTACCAAAGCCTTGGTTCATATTACGCGTCCCTGTTTCGAGCATATCGACAACAATCACCGGGGGATGAGTGAGGAGCAGGTAGCGGATTTGCTCGATGTCAACAATAAGGTTGCGGAGATTTATGAGCGGATTATCCATATGCTGCGCTCGAATGATTTTTCACAACTCGACCAGGTTCTGGAGATGCGCGACAACCTTTTCGAGAGCATTGCTCTGGCCATCAAGAATCAGTTGAAACGGATCAAAACAAAGGCTACAAGTACGAAGGCAAGCATTCTTTACCTGACGATTCTCAACGAAACGAAGACGATGGTGCTTCAATCTCGCAATCTGCTCAAGTCGCAACGTTACTTCATTGAAACGCAACACAATGAATTCGAGTAGCGCAGAAGAGTAAATTCGACAGCGGACACAGGGGGCTTTTGAGGCCCCCTGTTTGTCATTATGGGAAAAATACCTATCTTTGTACGTTATCTTTTGTCGTAGGTGTTATCGGAATGAAAAGGGAATTCGGATACGGTATTGCGGCGGGCGTATTGTTCTGTGTCTCGCTCGTGTGTCAGGCATGCGTGAACGAAGAGACGGCCAATGCAATAGAGAGTCAGAAATCCGCAATCGTATCGTATCTGGACTCGCAGAATCTGGAGTATACGATTGTGGGTGAGACATACAAATATGTGGCAGGAAACAATTCTTCGGTGGCGGATCCTCCGGTTTCGGTCAACGGCGATCTCATCTCTTTCTATTTCGAGGCATACGTGTTCAACAGAACACCGGCAACCAAATGGTTTTATACCAATAAACAAGGTTTGATCGAAAAGGATACGCTGCTCAATGCGACCTATTGGTCTACTGACCCAATGCAGGTCAAAATCGGTGCCGGTTCCAGAATAAAGGGGGTTGATAATGCGTTATCCGATTGCAGGGAGGGAGATTCCGTGGTACTTTTTTTGCCGTCCAGCCAGGCTTACGGTGAGAAAGATCTCGGGGTGATTCCTAAAAATACGGCATTGATGTATATATTGAATATTGTAGAGATTAACAAACAGTAGCATAATAACATGAAGATTCCGTTCCGTTTTCTTTGTGCTGTGTTGGCCGTTACGATTTTGTCGGCTTGTGCCAAAACCGAAGAGGAAGATTACAATGCGATCGAACAGGCCGCACTTGATGCGTGGGTTGCTCAAAATGCCCCGGGAGCCATCAAAAGTTCGAACGGCATGTATTATGAGGTGCTTCGTGAGGCGGAACCGGATGCAATGTATGTAACCACATCGAAGTGGCTCCGGTTGGCATATACGGGAATGACTCTCCAGGGAGATGTGTTCCTTACCCGTCAGAAGCAAGAAGCTCAGATAGAGGGGACGTATAATCCCCATACCCATTATGTCCCTGATTTTCTCTACGTGAATACGACGAACAATACGATGATCGAAGGCCTCTATCAGAATCTTCTTCAAATGAAAAAGGGAGAGGTGAGAAGACTCTATCTGCCATCGCGCATGGCTTATTCGTCGAGTGGAACAAGTAATAATGTCGGTTACGGAGGACAGTTTTCGCTGGGTGGCAATAAGCCTGTGATTATCGATAATCTGGAGGCTTTGGAGATACTCAGCGAGGAGGAGGTGATTTCCGGTGAGGAGACCGCAGTGCAGGAATATGCGGTCGATAAATGGAATATGGCTCTGACCGATACCCTCAAGGAGAATTTTTACTTGAAACGGATTCCCCCATTGGCGCCCGAAGCCGATTCGATCGGTGTCGATTCAGTGGTCAAGATCTATTATAAGGCCTATTTCCTGGATGGTTTTGTGTTCGATACGAATATCGATTCTGTGCAAACCCGATTGTACGGTGAATCGTACAGCACATCACCCCTCGAATATGCTGCCAGTTCCGATACGCTTATAACGGCGTTCAAATATGCGATTCCTGAAGTTCGCTATGGTGAATGGGCCAAGATGGTTTTTGTATCGGCATACGGATATGGAGCATCGCGGATCAGTGCACAGAACAACTCTTCTTCTTCCAGTTCATCTTCCAATGTACTCTATTATTACAATCCGTACAATAGTTATTACGACTATTATAACGGTTATTACGGGGGTTATTACGGGAGTTATTACAACAGTTACTCGGATTATTACTATAATTATCTCTATTACAACTATCTGTATAATAACTCCAGCAGTACGACAGATACGTCGACCGAAGAAGAGGAAGACCCGAATGACGTCACAACCGAGATTTTGCCCTATTCTCCTCTCGTATTCGAATTTTACGTTGCACCCAAGGAGGTTGAAGAGGACGAGGAGGAGTAATCGCACTCATCTTTGTCAAGGGTTTCGATTTTTCGGACCGCAGGATAAGGCGGTCCGTTTTTTTTCGGTCGGGCGATCGAAGAGCAACAAAATAGTATATCTTTGCGCCAAGAAAAATAAGGTTTTATGAAACGAATACTGATTACGGGCGGAGCTGGATTTATCGGATCGCACCTGTGCGAAAGATTGCTCGACGAGGGAAACGATGTGATATGTCTTGACAACTATTTTACCGGAAGCAAGGACAATGTCCGTCATCTTTTGGATAACAGAAATTTTGAACTGGTCCGTCACGATGTGATCACACCCTATTATGCAGAGGTCGATGAGATTTACAATCTTGCTTGTCCAGCATCGCCGGTGCATTATCAGTACAATCCCATCAAGACCTTGAAAACATCGGTTGTCGGAGCGATGAATATGCTTGGATTGGCCAAGCGGACCGGAGCAAAAATACTTCAGGCCTCCACGTCGGAGGTGTATGGTGATCCGAGTGTACATCCTCAGGTAGAGAGTTATTGGGGGAATGTGAATCCGATCGGTGTCAGGTCATGTTACGACGAAGGGAAACGGTGCGCGGAAACATTGTGCATGGATTATCGTCGTCAGAATGGGGTTCGTGTGAAGATCATCCGTATTTTCAATACATATGGACCCAATATGAATTCTGCCGACGGACGGGTGGTTTCGAATTTTATCGTACAAGCTCTCAAAGGCGATGATATTACAATCTACGGTGACGGTTCGCAAACACGCAGTTTTCAGTACGTGGATGACCTGGTGGAGGGAATGTGCCGTATGATGGCTACGGACGACGATTTTTCCGGTCCGGTCAATCTCGGGAATCCGCATGAATTCACGATGTTGGAATTAGCGAGTGAAATTCTTGATTTGACGGGTTCTTCGTCCAAACTGGTATTTCGACCGCTGCCTTCGGATGATCCGAAACAACGTCGCCCGGACATCTCGCTTGCTCACGAAAAACTCAATGGCTGGGAACCGACTGTGCAGTTGCGTGACGGGTTGCGACGTACGATTGCCTATTTCGAAGAGTTGTTGCAGCGATAAGGCGCGTGCGATACGACGCTCTCATCTTTGGACGAACACTTCCGATTACGGGGATATGTGGCGAAAGAGGGGTGTCCCGGAGAGTTTTTTCGGGTGGTTGTCCCCGATTGCGTGTTGTTTCCGTTAGAACAGATAAAACTGGTATTTCGATATGTTCCATTTCTTTTCGCGTAATATCCGCTTGTCGGATGTGTTGGCTGGATTTTATGATGTCCATTCCCATTTGCTGCCTGGCGTGGATGACGGTTCCCCAGACAGTGACACTTCGTTTCGGTTGTTGGACAGATTTGTCCAACTGGGGGTCGAAGGAGTGTATGCGACGCCTCATATCATTTGTGGAATGTACGACAATCAGACGGAAGAGTCGTTACGGACCGTTTTTGGAGCTTTCCCTTGGCAAGGGAAAATCGGACGGTTTGGATTGGCTGCAGAGTATTTCGTAGATGAACGGTTTCTGGAACATGTGACTTCCGGTCCGCTTGTTTTTGCCGGGAAGCACTTGCTGGTAGAGTATCCTATGCAGGCCTTTTCCTTGCCGTCAATGGCACAGTTGTTCGAGGCGACCGTATATGGATACCAGGTGATTGTAGCACATCCGGAGCGTTATCTTTTCATACAACACGATCGGAACGGCAATGCATTGAATGAATTGTTGAACAATGCTTGCTTGCAACTTAATTTGCTCTCTTTGGCCGGATTCCACGGCAGTGCCGCGAGGAAATGTGCTGAAACGCTGTTGAGGGACGGGCGATATACTTTTGTCGGAACGGATACTCATTCGGACCGCTATATCGATGTGCTGTGCGATACGAAAATTGCATCCGATCTGATCCCTCTAATCGAGCGTTTGAAAGAAAATAACCGGACGCTTTTCGAGATGGAGTGAAATGTGGTGCGCGGGAGAGGTAGGTAACTCGTGCTCGAATTTTACCTGAAAGTAGGTATTTGTACCGGATTCGGAGGTATCTATCTTTGTCGGCAGATTTTGTAAGCCATGAATATTGTTGATCGGGAGTCTGTAAGAATACGTAATTGCGGCTCCCGTTTTTTTAGGTCATTGTCGAATTCCTTTTTTCGGTTTATCTTTGTCAGAAAGGGAGAGTCGGAAATACATGTACAGGTTCGATAAATACGGAGAAACGGATAGCATGAGTGCGTTGGTGAGCGACCATTATCGGGTATTGCTCGTTATGAGTCGTTTCGGTATCGGTTTGGGTTTTGGCGACAAGACGATCGGAGCGGTTTGTCGAGAGAACGGAGTCGATGCCCCAACGTTTTTGACCGTGGTCAACATGTTGCTTGATAACGATCCTTTGGCATACGGGCCCGATGATATTTCGGTCAAATCGTTACTTGGTTATCTGCACAATTCTCATGAGTATTTTCTCGGATTCCGGTTGCCACAGATCAGGAGGGCGCTTGTGAATACGGTAGGAACCGGAAACGATTTGTCGAAAGCGATCGTCGGTTATTTCGACGAATATGTCGGTGAAGTCGAAAAACATATGAAATATGAGGAGCAGGTGGTTTTCCCGTATGTCAGAGAGTTGCTCGACGGTACTTGTCCGACGGATTACAGCATCGACATATTTGAGAAACAGCACGACCAGGTGGAAGCCCGTTTGTCGGAGTTCAAGAATATCCTGATTCGTTTCTATCCATCGCGCAGCACCAACGAAATCAATGGGGTGTTGTTCGACATATTTAACTGTGAAAATGACCTTGCATCGCACAACGCTATCGAGGATTATCTGTTTGTTCCGGCCATCCATGATATCGAACGAAAAATCAAAGGACACCCATGAATCAGCCGGTAAAAATCGTTGTTGCTGAACCCTCCGACATAGTTCGTACGGGTATGGTAGTCGTTTTGAGGCGGTTGAATGCTTTGCACTTGGAGGTGTTCGAGGTTGTGGATAGGGAACAACTACGCAATTCGCTCAACTGGTTCAAGCCAGGGATCCTTTTGGTCAATCCGGTGATGATTGGCGATAACTCGTTGTCTCAAATCAGAAGATCGGCATATGATCCTGATATGAAATGTGTTGCACTTCAATCCGGTTTGATTCACATTGCTTTGCTCAGGAGTTATGACGAGGTATTGACCCTTTACGATACTGCCGAACAAATCGAAGGGAAGTTGACACGTTTGATCAAACGACCTGAAGAACGCCGCCACGAGGCGCTCAGCGATCGGGAAAAGGAGGTGATACGATATGTGATTCGGGGGTATACGAACAAACAGATTGCCGATAAACTTTGTCTCTCGACCCATACGGTCATTACCCACCGCCGTAACATTTCGGTAAAACTGGATATTCACAGTACGGCCGGTTTGACGATATACGCGATTGTTAACAAGTTAGTCGAGATCGGTGAGATCGGAGAATAAATCAGGTGGATACCGTACGGTATCCACCTGATTTATCGAATGTCCATTACATCAGAGATAGATCATATGGAGTTTGGCTATGGTTAGCCGGTATTCCATCTCCGTACGCAATTTCGTCTCGATGATGTCGTAGTAGGCATAAAGTTCGGAAAAATAATCTACGATACTGATCTCTCCGGCCTGAATGGATTCGGTCAGCAAATCGACGTACTCGTCACTTGTTGGTAACGTTTCGAACTTTTCGAGAGCTTGAGATAACAGGTTCGCCTTGTCGTACAACTCTTTCAGTGTCGATCGGTTGTCGTTGATTGCCGAGTTGAGTTCGGCTTCTGCTGCGTATTGCAATGCTTTGGCCCGTTTTACGTTGTTGCGGTTGGAGAAGATGGGTAGACTCATTCCGACGGTTATTCCGTTGAAACGGTCCCCAATTCCCTGTTCACGCTTGTAACCCACCTCGAATTTCGGAAGCGCTGCCGAACGACTCACCTTGACTTCCTGTTCGGATACGGTTTTGCGGCTTTGATAGGTGAGGATTCTCGGGTCTGCAGTTTCGTAATCGTTCAACAGACGTTCGTAGTCGGTAACGGATTCCATCGGAAGCGTTACGGGAATCAGTTCGAGAGGCTCACCGCCGTTGAGGTTTACCAAACGAGATTCGAGCGATGCGATCCGGATCTTATAGCTCGTAACCGTTTCCTGCATTTGGAGGAATTCGTACTCGACCCGATTTTTCTCCAGTATCGTTGCGTCTCCCGACTCGTATTTGTTTTTGTAAAGGTCTACGAGTTTCCCGGTTCCGCAAGCACGGCATTCCATGATTTGTTCCATTTGATAGAGCATCTGCAATTCGATATAAGTCTCTTTCGCTTCCAACAAGATTTGTTGTCGCAATACGTTGTATTCGTCATCGTATTGCTGCGATTTGTGTTCGGCCAGTTTGTTGCGGTTTATGTAAGCCGAAGGAAAATCGAATTCTTGTGAAACGTTGAACTCCGCACTCTTTCCCGTTTCAATCGGGCTGCCCCACAACCGGTCGAAAGATAGGTTGGTGTTACCGAGGGAATTCCCGGTTCTTGCTTCCAGATTACGAGCCTCGTTTTGCCCACTCTGTGATTTCAATGTCAAATTGTTGCGTTCGATACTTTGGAGAATGGATGATAATGGGCCTTCTGCTTGTGCCGGAATATATGTCGTTATGGCGAGCAGTGTCAGTATTATAAGAGTTCGTTTATTCATGGCTCTCTTGTTTTCGGTTTAACAGCAGGTAAAGAACGGGAACGACGAAGCCGTTGAGCAAGGTCGAACTGATGAGTCCTCCCAGAATGACCTTAGCCATCGGACTCTGAATCTCATTGCCCGAAATATCGCCTCCCAGTGCCAGCGGAATGAGGGCGAGTGCCGAAGTCAATGAGGTCATGAGAATCGGATTGAGCCGATCCATGGAACCCTGCACGACACTTTCGTGCAAACTCATTCCTTCGTTGCGCAGTTGACCATAGTGTGAGACAAGAAGGATTCCGTTGCGCACTGCAATTCCCAGCAAGGAGATAAATCCGATAATCGCAGGGATGCTTACTACGCCTGAAGTAATCCAGATACTGATGACTCCACCGATCAATGCCAATGGCAGGTTGACCATGATCATGCTCGAAAGCGATATC
>CASDWR010000168.1 GCA_949284665.1 uncultured Rikenellaceae bacterium
AAGATCAAAGCCGGTGATACGCTTATCAAAATACCTCGTTCGTTCGGCAAAGCGGGCGATATCACGGGAGGTCTGCCGCGTGTGACCGAGTTGTTCGAAGCCCGTAACCCGTCGAACCCTGCCATCGTTTCTGAAATCGACGGCGAAGTCTCCTTCGGTAAGGTGAAACGTGGTAATCGTGAGATCGTTATTACTTCTCGTGGCGGCGATGTCAAGAAATACCTCGTCCCTTTGACTCGTCAGATCCTTGTACAGGAAAACGACTATGTCAAAGCAGGTATGCCGTTGTCGGATGGTGCGGTTACTCCGAGCGATATTCTGGCTATTCAAGGCCCGACCAAAGTCCAGGAATACATTGTGAACGAGGTTCAGGAAGTGTACCGCGGGCAGGGCGTGAAGATCAACGACAAGCATTTCGAAGTGATCGTACGCCAGATGATGAACAAGGTACAGATTCAGGATCCAGGCGATACCCGTTTCCTCGAGGAACAGGTAGTCGACAAATGGGAGTTCATGGAGGAAAACGATTCCCTTTACGACAAAGTGGTCGTTACTGATGCCGGAGACTCTCAGGATGTGCAACCCGGCCAGATCATCTCGGTACGCAAGTTGAGAGATGAAAATTCCGTACTTAAACGCAAGGATTTGCGTCTCGTACAAGTACGTGACATCATCCCAGCCACTTCGAACCAGATTCTGCAAGGTATTACACGAGCCGCTCTCCAGACGAGCAGTTTCATGTCTGCCGCATCGTTCCAGGAAACGACCAAGGTGCTCAATGAAGCTGCCATCTATGGGAAAGTAGATCCGCTGGAGAACCTGAAAGAGAATGTCATCTGCGGAAAATTGATCCCGGCCGGTACGGGTGTCCGTGACTGGGACAAGATCATCGTCGGTTCGATGGATGATTATAATGCAATAGCTGCCGGGAATGCAGATGAATAACCGTTGACTGGACGAATGTGTGGATCGGTTGTCTGACTGGATCGCACATGGAGTATAAATTGAAAGAGGGACTTTCCGAATGCCGGGAGGTCCCTCTTTTTTCAACTCGAAGAGCAGAATTGGCTGAAAGATGCCCGGACCGCATGCAATAGGTAGGACTGAAAGGTATATGGTAAATGCCGTAGCCAAGAAAATGCAATACGACTTGCAGTGAAACGAATACCTTGTCGTCGGGATTGTCGGTGATTTAGCACCTTCCTTCAAAAAATATATACTGATGAGTTCAAGGATAGAGAATCAGAACTCGCGGGAAGTTAGTTGACCTGTTTTTCACAGTAAACGGATTCCGTTTTAACTTTTAGCATCGGGGTCAGTTGTCCCCCGCCCTATGTCAAAAATCCTGGGAGAAACGTACCATATTACCCAAAAACTACCCATTCATGGCAATCATGGGTAATCCTGTCTGCACCTGCGGCAACGATTTGATTGCGTATTTCAGATATCGAGGTTGATAGGAGAGTACAGGGATAAACCAAATATATCCCTGAAAACAGGGGAGATCATTGAAAGTTCCGGCCGGTTCAAAGTCAATTGGTCGATCAGACCGATTATAGGTTTCGGCCGTAACATCCTGTTCCAGGTCTTGCAGACCTGATTGAGGCCCGTTGCTCCTGTCCCTCTCGCAGAGAGGCTCAAAACTTCAACTCTTCCTGAACGAGTGTAATCCTGGGATTTTCTTCTGAACGCAACTTCTTTTTGCAGAAAACGCGTTTGAACCAACACGTCTTTGTGGTGACGGATCGGGCAGGATCGTATTCATAAATGGGTTTCGGTATTGTAAAGGTTACCTCGACCGAACGCTTTTTACCGTCTCCCACCAAGGCGATCGGAACATCAACGACCAAACTCGACCCAGGATTGAGGGTTACGGCGCGTTCCTCTTCATTTTTTACTCGACGACCGACTTTTACCTTGCAATCAAGTTCACCTTCAACAGGTGTCAACAGCCATTCGTTATTTACCGATAACCGTTCGGGATATGAGAGATTCTCCGTCGTGACCGTGATGCCTGTGTCAGTTGCTTCGGATGGAGGAAGAAACCGGATGGCGTCACTGTTCCACTGCCCTCCTGCTTCTGGGTATACAACCGCTCGTTTTCTCTCGACCGATTTCAGCGCCAGATAACTTTCATAAAGACAATATCCGTTCTGTGATGAATCGGCTAATGAAAAGAGTACAACCGACGGGTGGAGTTTCGACAGATGGTACATCTCCAGTGCACGATCCGTATAAGCTGCCGCCCAAATCGGATCGTTCGTGGGATTTCCCCCCTTGGCGATCGACGACGACTCACCCGAGGTATCGATATCGGCACGGTCGCATACATAAAGTCCGGCTTTGTCACAGAGATAGTAAAAAACATCGGGTTGAGGATGTCCTTCGACCAACACGCAATTCACCCCTTGTCGCTTGAGCGCAAGGAGGGTTGCAAGGGTTTTGTCCTGGTCCCCTTCATAGCTTGCCGTAGCCATGTGGAGCGGTACGGGTGTACCGTTGATCGTCAGTGTCCCGTCGGCGAAAGCCGCATCACGAAATCCGATTTTTACGGCAACGTATTCCTTGTCCCGACCTTCATATCGACTCTTGACAATCAACGTATAAAGGTATGGCGCCTCATGCGACCATCCGCGGACTTCAGGTATGGGCGCAAAGAAAGTGACGGTGTCTTCACTCAGCATCGTCGTGTTCAAGTCTTTGCGTTCACCGGCTACAACCTCGCCCGTTGGAGCGATCAACTCATATGATATCGTAAAGGTCTTGGGATTGAGGAGATCGCTTTTCATAACCACTCCCAGCGAGAACATCCCCTGGCGGCCCGAAATCTCCGTGTCGACAACCAGATCGCGGATCCGAACCTTCGGCTGGGAAATGATAAATGCACGACGGAATGAAGGCATTGAGTGGTCACGGCCACTTTCGAGTACTGCAACTGCCGGTCGGTTGTAAAGTATTACACTCACCGTATTGTAATTCTCCTCGACTGTTTTCGAAAAATCGAATTCCATGCGACCCATTCCGGATTGGCTGTATCCGAGGGGACGACCGTTCAACATCACCGAAAAAGAAGAGGTAGCCCCTTCGATTCGGAAAATGACACCCCGGTCATTCCATTGGTATGGGACTTTGAATCGCGTGGTGTAACGAATCCCTTCGGGAAGGGTTTCCGATTGCCATTCATCAAGCGGTATGATATAGGCAGAGGCACCCTCATCGCCATTCAAAGCTTCGTCGCGTGTGGCGTAAGGCATAATCTCACTACGAGGTTGCAGCTTGCCACCGGCAAGTGTGTCAGGATGCGCGGCCGGTAAATCCTGCGCGCAAACCGAAGTCGCAACCCAAAATATTCCTGCGATAACTGCTGATACTCTTTTCATTACGACGTGTGCATTAATTCCCCCGATTGGGTTTCGAACTTCAGCCCGAATTGTTTAACTTTGCAATACCGAAACTGCAATTCGGGTTAAAAATAGTAATTATTTGTGAACTATGCGCGATTTACCGCAACTTAATTTTCCTCCGGTGAAATTTCGGGCACTCCGAAAGGGTAACGAGGTGCTGATCTGGGATGCGTTGCGGAAAACGTATCTGACCCTGACACCCGAAGAGTGGGTTCGCCAGCACGCAATTCGATATCTGACCGAAAAATTGGGTGTCCCCGATACCTCGATCCAGCAGGAGTATCCCGTATCGATGGATGGAATGTTGCAAAGGGCGGATGTGGTAGTGGTCGACCGGATGCAGAAACCGTTGATGCTTATCGAATGCAAGGCGGCCGAGGTGAAAATCGATGCCTCCGTTTTCAATCAGGCGGTACGTTACAATAGCCGGATCGGGGCTCGTTATGTGATGCTTACGAATGGATTGATACATTACTGTTACGTTACGTGGAATGGAAGAGATTATGCCCCGGTCGATTCTCTGCCCGACTTGTCCGAACTTTTCATCGGTTGAATCCATCGTTTTGGGATCGTTTCTTTAGCAGAGTGGCGAACGATCTGCCGATCCGGCCTGCCATCTTGCTCCTCCCCCCCACACTTTTGTCTCATCCGTCGAAAATACGTTAAAATTTCTCCATTCGGATACAATATCGTTTCACCAATGTCGTTTGTTTTTATGAATTTTTGAAAAAAGGCATGAAAAGTGTGCACTTGAAAGAGACATAAAATTAAACAGTTGGTCATATGGAGAAAAATAGACCTTTTTATATATAAATAGATTGAAATCGAAAACTAAAAATTGTTCTGGTTTTATTATGAAAAGGATTCTTATGTTTGCAGGGCTGTTGGCTGCTTCTTCGCTTGTCGGCGGTGTTACGGCCCATCTTGTAATGAAGTGTGAACGGCAAGACAACACGGTGTCGCAACATGGCGTATCGGTGGTTGAATCCGTTCTCCCTGAGGCAGGCAACCACTTTACGAGTTATCAACCCGAAAAGTATCCCGACTTGACCTATGCGGCGGAAAATGCCGTTAAAGCCGTGGTCAATATCGAGGCGATTCAGGAAATAGAGTCGTCGTATGGCAGAAGTTTCGATCCCTTCTTCGAATTTTTCGGTCTTCCGCAAGGATATTCTCGCCAACCCTCTTCCCGTGAGGTCAAGGCTGGCGGGTCGGGTGTCATCATCAGTCCCGACGGCTATATCGTAACAAACAACCATGTGGTGGAAAATGCCTCACGGTTGAAAGTACGGCTCAACGATCAACGGACTTTCGACGCACATGTCATAGGAACCGATCCCACTACCGATGTGGCTCTTATCAAAATAGACGGCGAGAATCTGCCGGCCTTGCCGTTCGGCAGCTCGGATGACTTGCGCCTGGGGGAATGGGTCCTGGCGATCGGCAGCCCGTTCGATCTGCAGTCGACTATCACGGCCGGTATCGTGAGCGCCAAGGCTCGGAACCTCGGAGCTATTCCGAATGATTTCCGAATCGAGTCGTTTATTCAGACCGATGCAGCTGTCAATCCCGGGAACAGTGGGGGCGCTTTGGTCAATACGGCCGGCGAGTTGGTCGGTATCAATACCGTTATTAAGTCTCAAACGGGTTCCTATATCGGTTATTCGTTTGCCGTTCCCAGTTCGATTGTCAAAAAGGTAGTGATGGATCTGAAGGAGTTCGGTGTGGTACAAAGAGCCATGCTGGGAATCTCGTATAGCGAGATTAACGACGAATTCATTGAGAGATTCGGGGACAAGTATGGAATCACGGAGAAAGGTGGCATTTATGTGGCTACGGTTGATCCGGACGGAGCAGCCAAGGCTGCCGGTATCGAGGAAGGCGATGTCGTTACCGAGATTGATGGCGTGAAAATCGACAACTCTGCAACGCTTTCCGAACTTATGGCCAAACACCGCCCCAACGAAAAAGTAAAAATTTCGGTAAAAAGAGGGGACAAAATGAAACAATTTGATGTGGTTCTCCGTAATAAAGCAGGTAAAGCGGAATTGTTGAGCAAAGACGACGTAGATGTTATCGCCACGCTCGGCGGTAAATTTGCCGAAATCAACGACCGGGCCAAAAAAGAGTTGAAAATC
>CASDWR010000169.1 GCA_949284665.1 uncultured Rikenellaceae bacterium
AACAGGTAGCCGATGTGACGGAGATGTTGAAACTGGCTTTGCAACTCGAACAGATGACGGTCGATCGCTATAATGCCTGGGCGAAAGAGTGTGCTGATCTGAAAGATGCCGTAACCTACAAACTGTTCAGAGATCTGTTGATTCAGGAGGAAAAACATTTGGATCATTTCCGTACGGAATTGGACAACATGAGAAAATACGGGAACGAATATCTGATGCTGCAGTCTGCAGACAATATCCGTCACATTACTGAAACGGATTGACTGTTCAGGCAGGTGGCCCCGTTCTCTTGAGATGGAAATATCTTAATGGCTTGCAAGCGTAAGATTTGATGTGGCATTTGCAAGGTGTGCCGGTATTGTCGTTCCCTGTGCTGTGTCGCTTTTGCCCTTTGCCGCACTTTCCCCCGGCAGACATAGGGGAATGCTGCCCGGAAGAGGAGTTGGTAATCAGCGGAAATATTCGTATCTTGGCGGCCATCGGAATAGAATTATGATGCACAGACAATTGAAATCGATGATTCGGTGGGGAGTGTTGTGGGTGGTGATGCTCTCCTTTGTACCTTGTACTTTTGCAACCGAAGGGGTGACGTGGTCGAGCGAGGTCCGGCACGAAGAGGGTGACTGTTATGAGGTGATCTTTTCTGCCCGGATCCAACCCCCATGGCATATGTACGATATGGGACCTTATGAAGAATTTGGTCCCAATGCCACCTCTTTTCGATTCGAATCCACTGCAAACCTGATTCTCGAAGGAGATCCCCGTAGCCTGATCTCTCCCGTAAGGATGTATAGCGAGATTTTCGGCATGGGAATCAGTTATTATACAGACAGTGCCCGGTTCAGTCAACGGGTGAAACTTACCGGTCCGTCGGCCCGGCTTGGGGGAACCGTTTCCTATCAGTTGTGCGACGACAAGAGTTGTCTCCCTCCCGAAGAGTGGGAGTTTATGGTGCCGATCGGCGAAAATGCTGAAGGGGTTTCTTCGTCGGAATCGGATATGTCGTCGCCAAGTTACTCCGGTAATGAGGGAACATTGTGGCGCATGATTGTCGAGGCGATCCTGTGGGGATTTGCGGCATTGCTCACACCATGCGTTTTCCCGATGGTGCCGATGACTGTTTCGTTTTTCATGAAACGCTCCGGAAGCAGAGCCAAGGGGCGTTTTCGGGCGTTCATGTACGGAGTCTTCATCGTATTGCTTTATACACTGCCCATTGGCGTGATTATCATCGTGACACGTTTGGCTGGAGGAGATGCTGTCACGGCCGATATTTTCAACTGGCTTGCCACACACTGGCTCCCCAATCTGATCTTTTTCATTGTTTTCATGATCTTTGCCGCTTCGTTTCTCGGAGCATTTGAAATCGTATTGCCGAGTCGGTTGGTCAACAGTAGCGACCGGAAAGCCGATCGGGAAGGCCTTGCCGGGGTATTTTTTATGGCCCTTACGTTGGTGTTGGTTTCGTTTTCCTGCACAGGACCGATTGTAGGAACGGTGTTGATCAAGTCGACTGCAGGTGAGTTCTGGGCTCCGATTCTGACGATGTTCGCTTTTTCCGTTGCATTCGCGCTTCCTTTTACCCTGTGCGCCTTGTTCCCGACGTTGCTCGAAAAACTCCCCAAAAGCGGCGGTTGGCTCAATTCGGTCAAGGTGACCCTGGGCTTTATAGAACTGGCACTCGGCCTGAAATTCCTCAGCGTTGCTGATCAGACATACCATTGGGGCATTCTGGATCGGGAAATATATCTTGCCCTTTGGATTGTGATCTTTTCAATGTTGGGGATGTATCTGTTGGGCAAGTTGCAGTTTCGTCACGACAGTCCGATGAAGCATGTGTCTGTAACCCGTCTGTTGTTGGCTATTGTGACATTTGCGTTCGTTGTATACATGATTCCCGGCATGTGGGGCGCTCCGCTCAAAGGATTGTCCGGATACCTGCCGCCGCTCCATACGCAGGATTTCGTTTTGGATGGAACGGGAGCGAACGGAACGGTTTTGTCCGGATCTGCCGTCCCGACGAATGAATCCCGTAAGTATGCCGATTTTCTCAGCCTGCCTCACGGTCTGGATGGATATTTCGATTTCGATCAGGCTCTTTCCCAGGCCCGCAAGGAGAAGAAACCCTTGCTGGTAGATTTTACCGGTCATGGTTGTGTGAATTGTCGGGAGATGGAAATGCGAGTCTGGTCCGACCCGGCAGTTTTGGAATTGTTGAGGAATGACTATGTAATCGTTGCCCTCTATTCGGATGACAAAAAAATATTGCCCGAAAGCGATTGGGTGACCCTCCCTGATGGGAAGATCCTTCGTAGTCTGGGCAAGATCAATTCCCGTTTTGCCAGGGAGCGATTCGGAGTAAATGCACAGCCGTCATATATCATTGTCGGTTCCGATGGAGAACCGTTGCTGCCCGTGCGGGGCTATGATTTGGATGTAAACGCTTTTGTGGCATTTTTGGAAACGGGAATTGCTGCTTATCGAACACGAGTAGAATAGGAAGAGAAGAGACGATATGCATGTATCTTTGATAATTCCCGTTTACAATCGACCCCAAGAGGTGGCAGAACTGCTTGAAAGTCTGTCTCTGCAGACGGATCGGGATTTCCAAACCGTGATCGTCGAGGATGGGTCTGTGCTTGATTCCCGCAAGGTGGTCGAAGCATATGCCGACCGACTCGATATAGTTTATTGTGTACAGCCGAATGGAGGACCTTCCGCCGCCCGTAATCGCGGGGCGAGAGAAGCTCGGGGCGATTTCTTTATATTCATGGACTCGGATTGCATTGTCCCCGAGGGATATGTCGCTGCGGTTCGACATCATTTAGAACATGGTGAAATCGAATTTTTCGGAGGCCCGGACAGTGCGGCTGCCGATTTCTCACCCTTACAAAAGGCAGTGAGTTATTCAATGACCTCTTTTTTTACTACAGGAGGTATTCGTGGCGGACACCGCAGGGCAAGCAAGTTTTTCCCTCGCAGTTTCAACCTGGGAATTTCGCGCGAGTTGTTTGCACAGGTCGGCGGTTTCCCCGATATGCGTATCGGCGAGGACATCGAATTCAGTATGCGGGTGATGGAAACGGGAGTACGGGCAGAGTTGTTGTCCGATGCGGTGGTGTGTCATAAACGACGTACATCCATGCGGCTTTTTTTCAAACAGGTCTTTGTATTTGGTACAGCCAGAGTAAACCTGATGTTGCGTCGTCCCCAGGCACGGAAATTCGTCTACCTCCTGCCGGTGTTTTTTACGTTGGGGTCGATCCTGCTGGTGATTCTGTCGGTAATCCTGTCGCTCTGGTGGTTGAGTCCTCTGGGCGGATTGGCATTGTTGTGGTTCGTAGACGCTTCGTTGCGCAATCGGAATCTTTATGTGGGGTGGCTTTCCATTTGGACTTCGTTTATCCAGTTGTACGGTTACGGATGCGGATTTTTATATGGGTGGTGGTGCAGGCGGATTCTGCACCGGAGTGAGTGTGATACTTATGTGGTAACCACCTTTTTCCGCGGTCGGGACAAAACCCGTAACCGCTGATTCTCCCCCCCCCTTCTCTCTTGCGTCGGTCCCATGAAGCCCGCATTCTGTCGTAGCAGGTAAAATACGGGAAAGTCCGACAGATATTGTATCGGGAGGTTTGTCAAAACCCGAATGGGAACAGTATAGATTCGATTGTTCCCATTCGGGTTTTGAAATAAGGTTTTTGTTTTTATTGTATATTAGGTAGTTCCAGTCCGTATCCCCGCTTCTTGTCGAGGACCTTGAGGGCCAAACCGAGCAGGAATGCCGCCAGTCCGAAACATGCAAAAATTACCATCGGGACGGTGTAGTCATAACTGACACCCTCGACGCCCGCCTTAATCTGCTCGGCAACACCTGGATTGGTGGCTACGAGTACGTTGCCTATGATTTTCGGTACAAAACAGAGCCCGATATTCTGAATCCAGAAGATCAGCGAATACGCACTGCCAAGATATCGTTCTTCGACTAACTTGGGGACCGATGGCCACAACGCGGCCGGAACCAGCGAGAAACTGATCCCGAGAAGGACGATGGTGGCGAAAGCAACCCATTTGGCGGGATATGCAGGCAACAGAAAACCGAAAACCAGATCGCACAGAATCATCAACAAAGCCCCGTATATGAGCATGGTGGCCCCTTTGCCGCGGCGGTCGAGGAATGAGCCCAACAGTGGGGTAATGGCTGCCGCACCGATAGGGAACCACCTGAAGATGTTTGCAGCTGTTTTTGCAGTAACGCCCAGGTTGCTTTCTAACATATTGGTGGCATAGCGTTGGAAGGGGAAAATAGCCGAATAATAGAGAACGCACAGCAAAGCTACCAGCCAAAAAGCACGACTGGAGAAAATCTTGCCGATGTCGCTGACCTTGAATTCATCTTCGGGTTCAATCGTCAGATCCTCACCCAGTTGCCGGTCAAGTTTACGGTCCATGACGCAGAAAACGATGAATGAGATCAGACCGATTAACAAAAGCACCGTACAGAATGCGATCGGTTTGATGACTGTCGGGTTCATTCGGCCAGCCAACAGCGGAGAGAGCGAGAAAATGGCAAATACGCCTACTCGGGCAATAGCCATTTCCAGTCCCATTGCCAGAGCCATCTCTTTCCCCTTGAACCATTTGGCAATCGCTTTGGAAACGGTGATCCCGGCCATTTCGCATCCGCAACCGAATACCATGAAACCGAGCGAAGCGAGTTTTGCACTTGCCGGAAGAGTTGTCCACCAACTGTTGAGCCATCTTTCGAGTCCCGTGCCGATGAACAGGTCACTTACGGCGTAGAGTTTGAGGCAGGCACCAACCAACATCAGAGAGGCGGACAGGGTTCCCGTGAATCGGATTCCCATTTTGTCGAGAATGATGCCGGCCAAAATCAGAAAACCGCAGACATTCAGGAAATATTCCGAAGCGGCATACGTCCCGAATACATCGGGGCTCCAGCCCCTTTCCACTTCGATCAGACTTTGCAGCGGTGACATTACGTCAACGAACATGTACCCGAAAAACATCATCAAGGCCACCAGAATCAAGGCCGTCCAACGAAGTATGGGTGAGTCGTTGAGTTTTTTTAGGATGATTTCTGTCATTTTTTATTCAGGTTTTAAAATTGGATTTTCATTCGTCGATATCGGTTGCATAGAGCTGAAGGGTCATATAGGCCTCTTTAACACCCAACTCTCCGGCTTTGCTGATGTCAAGACATCCTTTACGGGTATCTTTCATATATATCTGTACCAAACCTCGATTGTAATAGGCGTCGCCGAAATTGGGATATAACTCGATGGCACGTGAATAGTCATCGTATGCTTCCGGATATTTGCCCGAAAGGGCCATCAGGTTTCCTCTATTATAATATAGGTGCGCGAACTCCGGAAAAAGTTTGATTGCCTTGTTCAGATCGGCGATCGCATCGTCGTAGTTGAAGATACGGGTCGTCGTATTCCGCAGTCGTGCAACGGGATCGCTTTCGATGGTGATGCGTTGGTAATTGTTGTCGATTGAGGAGATGAAATCCGTCATTTCAGCCTGAGTGGTGCTTCGATTCAGGTAGAGGAACGGATTGGAAGGATTCTGGTCGATTGCGGTCGAATAGGTGTTGACAGAGTTCGTATATTGTTTGATGAGTGACTGGGTAATGCCTCGGAGGAAGAGACTTTCCCAATCTTTCGGATTGCGCATGAGTTGCTCTGCAATATGGTTGTCGATGAGCAGTACGGAATCGGTCGGGATGTTGCTTTCAGCATTGGTGAGTCGCAACAAGGGATTCTTGATTTCTGTCAGGAATTGCTCCACCCGGTCCAGATAATAGCGTTCGGGATCGAGTCGCTGAACCGATGTATCGCGCTCGATCGTAAATTTATAGAGTGGACGCAGTGTGATATGGGTGCTCTCTCCGGTAATCTTGCGGAACGTGCTTCCTGTGAACTTCGTATCGAACGAAAGCAACCGATTGAATCGCCGCGACGTGTCGGCGTATATCGAGAAAGTGCTGTCGGAGAGTTTGGCCTGATATTCCGCAATCTTTTTATCGGCGATATTCCGATCCTGTTTCGCCCCTTCCTCATCGCGTAACAGATACTTGATGCCGGCTCTGTTGAGGTAGGCATTTGCGAAGTCGGGGTAGAGTTCTATGGCTTTCGAGTAATCTTGCAATGCAGCCTCCAGTTCTCCGAGGTGTGAGTAAAGCAGAGCCCGATTAAAATATACCAGTACATTGTCAGGCGAGTATAGAGCCACTTTGTTGTAGTCGTCCAGTGCCCGGTTGTAATCACCGATTTGCGTGCGCACGATCGCACGGTTGAAATAGGTGAGCGAATTGGTGGAATCGATTTCGATCACACGATCGAAGTCCTTGATTGCCAGTGCGGGTTGCTGTTGGTGTTCATAAACCAAAGCCCGATTGAAATAGGGTATGATGTACGTGGAATCGCAAGAAATAGCCTTGTTGAAATCTTCAAGAGCCAAGTCGTATTGGTTTTGTGCCATGTAGAGCGTACCGCGACGCAGGTACCCGTCCGGATATTCCCGGTTGGTTCGGATTGCCTGATTATAGTTGTCGAATGCGGCTGTAGTGTCTTTCAGGTAGAGGTAGGCTGTTCCTCGGTTGATATATGCATCGGCTACCTTGTTTTCATATCGGATGAACGTGTTGAAATCCTGAATTGCCTTTTCGAACTGCTGACTCAGGAGGTAGGTGACACCCCGGCTGTAATAGGGGCCAGGCAAGTCCGGGCGCAAATCGATGGCTTCCTGGAAATCTTTCAAAGCATCATCGTAGTTGCCGAGTCGCGACCGCGTAATGGCGCGATACTGGTAGGCGGTGGTGAAAACCGGATTCTTTTCGATGGCTGTGGAAAAATCCTGTTCTGCACCGAGTAAATCTTCGAGGTTGTATTTTGCAATTCCACGCAGGAAGTACCCTTCGTATGCATTTTTATCTACACGAAGCAGAATGTTGAGTGTTTCGATGGCCTCCTTGTAACGGTTGTCTATCAAGAAATCCCTCCCCACAAAATAGAAATAGGCCTTGTTGAATTGAGCGAAAGCCCCCTCTGCCGATAGAACCAGAACGAGAAGCAGTGATAATGATATGCTACGGATTTTACGCATACAACGGGGTGTCTCTTTCAGACCGCTAATATAGTAAGAAATTCGACGGAACCGTATCTTTTGGGCCGGGAGCATTGAACTTTTTATGAAATAAACGGACGAAAAGGGGTGCGTCGTATCTCCGTGATGGATGGGAATTGAGAGTGATATATTGTGTTTTTGTATTGATAATAAGTGCGTTGTGTGGCGTCAGATCAAAAATCGAGATAAAAATTGGGTTGTTCTCGAAAAAAAGGGTAACTTTACGCCGGCTAAACTCGACGTAAATGTCATTTTATGTGTGTTTAGTCATTGATAGTAAGGTTATAACGGCCTTGTTCGAGAGGGCGGGGCAATCATGATATAAAGGTATGAAAAGAAGCAGATTTTCAGTGTTGGCCGTTTCGTTTGCAGCCGTATTGTCCGTGGGTTGTTCCACGATGAGTAGAACCGGGAAAGGAGCTCTGATGGGAACCGGTGGCGGCGCCCTGCTGGGTGCAGGTATCGGAGCGCTTGCCGGAGGCGGCAAAGGTGCCGCGATCGGTGCCGCGATCGGCGCGGGAGTAGGAGCCGGAGCCGGGGCGCTTATTGGACGCAAGATGGATAAACAGGCCGAAGAGTTGGCAAAGATTTCGGGAACCTCGGTGGAGACGATCACCGATGTGAACGGGTTGACCGCCATTAAGGTGACTTTTGACAGCGGGATATTGTTCGCAACCAACAGCAGCGCATTGAGCGAGTCCTCCAAAAAATCGCTGTCGCAATTCGCTGCTTCGCTTAAGGAGTCACCCATGACTGATGTGACCATTTACGGTCATACCGACAATACGGGAACACTCGAGGTCAATCAGCGGCTTTCGCTCAGCCGTGCACAGAGTGTTGCCTCATATCTTAAATCGCAGGGTATCAGTGCTGAAAGGGTAATTTCCGTCAAGGGATTCGCCTATGAGCAACCGGTGGCCAGCAACGATACCGCCGAAGGGCGTGCGGCCAACCGTAGAGTGGAAATCTATGTGACGGCAGGTAGCGAAATGGTCAAACAGGCCGAAGCCGGAACACTCAAATAGCAATTTTTCGTGATGTCGGACATGCCGAAAGGGATGCCGGCATCTTTTTGTGACCACATCGGAGTTGTAAAGGAAAACCAGAAATAATTTATCAAAATAAATTCGATTAAATGGCAAAACAGTTGAAAATTGTTGTGCTCGCCAAGCAGGTTCCCGATACGAGAAATGTCGGGAAAGACGCAATGAAAGCGGACGGTACCGTGAACCGTGCGGCTCTGCCGGCGATATTCAACCCGGAAGACCTAAATGCCTTGGAACAGGCGTTGGTTATTAAAGACATGTTCGAAGGCGCAACGGTCCACCTGTTGACGATGGGGCCGACGCGAGCTGCCGACATCATTCGTGACGCAATGTTCCGTGGTGCCGACGGGGGATATTTACTCAGTGACCGTGCATTTGCCGGTTCCGATACGTTGGCGACCTCGTACGCTTTGTCGAGGGCGCTTCGGGAAATCAATCCGGATATCATTATTGCAGGCCGTCAGGCCATCGATGGCGATACGGCTCAGGTGGGCCCTCAGGTAGCCGAGAAATTGGGCTGGCCGCAGGTGACGTATGCCGAGCAAATCGTACGTTTTGACAAGGATCAGATCGTAGTGAAACGTCGGCTCGAGCAAGGTGTGGAGACTGTTTCGGCTCCACTGCCGGTATTGATTACCGTCGGTAGTTCGGCTGTGCCGTGTCGCCCGCAGAATGCCAAGCGTGTGATGAAGTATAAATATGCCAAAACGGCCAGCGAGGTGCAGGCGGCAGGTGACGATTATTCCGATCTTTTTGAAAAGCGAGAATATCTGAAGATTACGGAGTGGGGTGTGAACGACATCGATTCCGATGCACAGCAACTCGGCCTGCTCGGCTCGCCCACCAAGGTGAAACAGATCGAAAGCGTGGTATTCCAGGCCAAGGAGTCGAAAAAACTCACGGTCGCCGACGAGGATATCAATGGATTGATGGTTGAACTGATCGCCGGCCATACGCTGGGATAAAAACGGGGAGGTAATAAGCATGAACAATATTTTTGTATACATAGAGAACGAAAATGGGGTGGTTGCCGACGTGAGTCTGGAACTGCTTACCAAAGGTCGCGAACTGGCCGCCACGTTGGGTTGCAAACTGGAAGCTCTGGTGATTGGCAGTGGACTGGATGGAATCGAAACGATACTCGCCAAATACGGTGCGGATGTGGTATGGATTGCCGATGATAAGGAGTTGGCACCCTATCGTACGTTGCCCCATACGGCTGTCGTGTGCGGAGTATTCGAGGAGGAGAAACCTCAAATCGCACTTTTTGGCGCCACGACCGTGGGCCGCGACTTGGCTCCTCGGGTTTCATCGATGTTGCACAGCGGTTTGACGGCCGATTGTACGAGTCTTGTAATCGGGGACCACACCGATGCCAAGAGTGGCAAGGAGTATAAAAACCTGCTTTATCAGATTCGTCCGGCTTTTGGTGGCAATATTATAGCCACGATCGTCAATCCCGATCATCGGCCTCAGATGGCTACGGTTCGTGAGGGCGTGATGAAGAAAGAGGAGACCGCCAATCCCAAGAACCCTGAGATCAAAAAGATCGATGTGAAGAAATATTTGAAGGATAGTGATCTGGTCGTAAAGATCGTAGATCGTCAGATCGAGGCTCGCGGTATCAATATCAAGAATGCGTCGGTCATTGTGGCAGGCGGTTACGGTATGGGTTCGAAAGAGAACTTCGCACTGCTTCATGAATTGGCTCAGGTATTGGGAGGTGAGGTAGGCGCGTCGCGAGCGGCGGTAGATGCCGGGTTTACGGATCATGCCCGTCAAGTGGGTCAAACCGGTGTGACGGTTCGTCCGAAGCTCTACATTGCCTGCGGTATTTCCGGTCAGATTCAGCATACGGCAGGAATGGACCAGTCGTCGATGGTGATATCGATCAATACCGATGCCGATGCTCCCATCAACAAAATCGCCGATTATGCAATTGTGGGCGACGTCTTGGAGGTCATCCCCAAGATGATTAAGTATTATAAGTTGAACAGTAAATAAACCGGAGGAGAAGATGGCAAACTTTTTTTTGGATAACAAGGATTTACAATATCATCTGAACCATCCCCTGATGCGTAAAATCGTCGAACTCAAGGAGCGGGGTTTTGCGGAGAAGGATCTGTACGATTATGCCCCTGCCGATTTCGAGGACGCGATGGACAGTTATCGCCGGGTTTTGGAAATTGCCGGTGAGGTGTGCGGTGATGTGATCGCCGTCAATGCCGAGGATGTGGACCACGAAGGGCCCCGTGTCGAGAATGGACATGTGGTATATGCGAAAGGTACGCAGGAGAATATTGATGCGATCATCAAGGCCGGTATTTCGGGTATTACTTTGCCTCGCAAATATGAAGGACTCAATTTTCCGTTGGTTTGTTTTGTGATGGCCAATGAGATGGTCGCTCGTGCGGATGCCGGTTTCGAGAACATCTGGGGGCTTCAGGATTGTGCCGAAACGATCAACGAGTTCGCCAGCGAAGAGCTCAAGCAGGAGTATCTGCCGTTGGTCTCGCGTGGTGCAACCTGTGCCATGGATCTTACGGAACCCGATGCGGGAAGTGACCTGCAGGCCGTCATGTTGAAAGCTACGCTGGATGAAAATGGTGTATGGAGACTCAACGGTGTGAAACGTTTCATCACCAACGGTGACGGTGACATCTCTCTTGTTTTGGCCCGTACGGAGGAGGGAACGAGTGATGCACGCGGTCTGTCGATGTTGATTTACGATAAGCGGGATGGCGGCGTTAAGGTTCGTCGCATAGAGAACAAACTCGGTATCAAGGGGTCACCCACATGCGAGTTGGTTTTCAACAATGCCCCTGCCAAATTGGTCGGTGATCGCAAGATGGGACTTATCAAATATGTGATGTCGTTGATGAACGCCGCACGTCTTGGAATCGGAGCACAGAGTACCGGTTTGAGTGAAGCTGCTTATCGTGAGGCGTTGAAGTATGCCCATGAGCGCGAGCAGTTCGGACATCCGATCATCCAGTTCCCGGCAATTTTCGAGTTACTGACCAACATGAAGGCCAAACTCCAGGCTTCCCGTGCGATGCTTTATGAAACGACACGTTTCGTAGAGATATACAAGTGCTATACGCATATCTGTCATGAACGGGCCCTCACTCCCGAAGATCTTGCAGAAATGAAGGCATACAATAAGTTGGCGGATGCCTTTACGCCTTTGTTGAAGATGTTTGCCAGCGAGTATTGCAACCAGTTGGCATACGATGCCATCCAGATTCATGGCGGTTCGGGGTATATGAAGGATTACCCGATCGAACGTATCTATCGCGATGCGCGTATTACCAATATTTACGAAGGGACTACCCAGTTGCAGGTTGTGGCTGCCATTCGCCACGTGACGACCGGTACTTTCCTGAATCAGATCAAGGAGTATGAAAATCAGGTACATCCTGCGGAATTCAAACATTGGCTTGACAAGTTGGTAGCCATGCGCGAGGATTATGAGGAAGCTATTGCTCGTGTGACTGCAGGTGATGCCGAGCAGATTGATTTCCATGCCCGTCGTTTGGTGGAAATGACCGGTCATATTGTTCTTTCTCACCTGTTGTTGCTCCAGGCAGCCGATGTCGAGGACTACCTTACTTCGGCTCAGGCATATATCAAGTATGCTCAAGCACAGAATAAAGCGTTGAAAGAGTATATCGACAACTCATGTTGCGGCGACATCGACCTTTTCAAGGGTGTGCTCGACGAACATTAAAATCATCACGTTGGAACCGTTTTCGGCTTCCGATTGCAGGCGTCCCGGATTTTTATCCGGGACGCTTTTTTAGCGATATGGTAAAAGGAATACGGGAAAGGATAGAACGATAATCAGGGATGAAGAGTATTGCATCCGGATTCACGGCGCGATGGATGATTTTCGTAAAAGCTTGCGTCGATAGTTCAGGGCGGGCATGGCGATGTCTGTACGGTTCGTAACACGGGACTAAAAAAGAGGGGATCGGTTCGTAATACCGATCCCCTCTTCATATTGGATCTGAAACCGATTATATCTGTCCACAGGAGGTAATTCCCTTCCCAATAAGACAGTGTCGACCGGGAACGAACTTACAAGGTCACGGCCTGACGGTATTCGTCGTATTTGGTCATGACATTGTTGGCATAGGCAATTGTCTCCCCGCTACCGCGGAAAACTCCGCAGCGTATCGTTTCGGCAGCTGCAGCATATTCCCGATCGCTCATCCGGGCCAGGCAGGCGGCAATCTCTTCCCATGAATCGGGATCGCCTCCTTCGCTGGCCACCGTGCGACGAGCATCGGTCAGATGGCCAATCCCACCGTTATAGGCAGCCAGAATAATACTCGTCCGGTCGAAACTGGAAATATCGTGATCGAAATCGAGTTGACTGTCGATCGTTTTAATCAGTTTGGCTGCGATGGTAATGTTGATTTCGGGGTTCAACAGATCGGCATTCTCCATGTGGAAATGTCGGGCCACGACAGGCATGATCTGCATCAGACCCTGGGCCCCTCGATCCGATACGGCAGAGGATAGGAAACGTGACTCATGGTACGCAATGGCTGAGAGCAATCTCCAGTCCACTCCTTCGCGATCTCCGATACGGCGGATCAGATCATCCCAGACAGAGATGCCGCCGACTACCCGGTTCTGCTTGTGGATTTCACGCAACTGGCCGCTGAATCCCCCTTCGAAATAGATCGAATTGAGCATTCTGAATTCATCCGTATCGTGAAAGGCATTGAACCATTCGGAAAAATCGGCTAAAAGCGTCTCGTTTTCCGTATCGGTCATAATACTCATCGGGACCTCTTCGTCGAACTGGTAGACCTGACAAATATCCTGCATTAAGGAGATCCCTAAACTGGCATCCCCCTTTTCACAGATCAACAGGTCGTATTGCTCGTTTCTCAGGTCACCGATCAGATCGAAACCATTTTTTGCCGTTACGTAGATCCTGGCGCGCGAAAGCGAGTCGAGGATGGTATCGTAACTTTGTGTCCCTTGAAAACCGGATGAAACGGCAAGTCTCTTTTCGCCTGCCATCTCTTTCAGGGAAGGTTTGTTTTTAATGGTTGCCGCATCTTTGCTGCGGGCCAGCATCACGTACGTGGTCGTATACAGGGACAATGTCTGTGTCTCCCTGTTTTTCGGAACGTTACACGACCGTGTGATAATAAGGTCTGTTTCTCCGTTGCGGAGACTTCGTTTCAATGCCGGAATCGATTGTCCGGTAACGATCTCCAACTCTCTGCCGCAATATTCGGCATAGGCTTTCAATAAGTCGTACTGATAACCGTACCTTTCACCGCCCACTACGAAATACCCGGGTACGTCCACATCTATGGCAACCACAAGAGGCCTGGGGTCGGATTGCGGGATATCCTTTCGGCTGCCGTCGTCACATTCGCAAAGGAATACGAGCAAGAGAGCGGAAAGGACAAATAAACGTTTTTTAAACATTCGATTTTGCTTTTAGGGCAGTTTTCCTGTCTCAATCGAATACTCTAATCATAGAAACTCCACGAGATACCATACTTGAAAATCCGCGCGTTGAGCGGATAGTGCAAAGTCTGGAAATACTCTCTCGTATCGAACAGGTCCTGGTTGACATGCTGGAACTTGAGGAAGATACGCATTCGTTTCCATTTGGCGGTAATGAATGCGTCCATCCAAACATAGTTGCCGATCTCCTTTTCTCGTTGGTTGTAGAATTGGGCGAGGGCCGGATTGTAACCCGGGGCATAATAACGGGTGTTGTATCTGCCATCCACGCCGAACTTCAACAACAGAACGTCCTTGACCACATAAAACTGGAAAGAACATGAGAGAAAGGTGCTGGCCAACGGAACCGGAGCAACTCTATGGTCAGTACTCCATTGGAGCATTACCCTGGGGTTGAGATGGAATCCGCCGAGGCGGAATTCCTTGGAAGCATACAATCCCGAAACACTTACGGCATTCGACTCTTGAGCCGGCAAGGCCCGTTCGTTGAAATAGATGCGATTGGTCATGACGCTTTGACAGGCAGACAGATCCAGATGGATGGAAGGAACCTGCAACTTGACGTCGATTCGGGATTCATTCTCCTTATTGAAGGAGTTGGACCACGCGAAGTGGTTGGAGAAATAGGTTTCACTCCAATAGTTCGGGGAGTTTCGCCGATAGACGAAAGAACCCGAGAGTGAAACGGGTTTGTCTTTCAGATAAACGCTGAGGGCTGCGTTTGCTTCTATGCTCAAGTCCCCGCTGCGATAACCGATGGGGGTAAAGTTGAGCTTTCCGCCCCAATCGAAGTATTTTTTGAATTTTCCATCGATCGAGCCGTATATATTGAAACTCGTTTTGTTTTCACCTTTCGTTTTGCCTGCAAGATAGTCGTCCAAGCGGAATTGGTAGTAGTGGTAATTGTCGAGACCGACACCGGCATCGATCACACCGATAATGCCGTCTCTGTCCCACGGTTGCAATTGTATGAAAAGACGGTTGGACAGTCGGGATTCGAATGTTGAATCGGCTGTTTCACTGGTATTGATATACCAGTTTTCGTAATATTCGCCTGCACCTTGAGCATAAGTGTCGGTGTAACTTCTGAACCATCGGCTGTATTCGATAGCGTGTCCCACGTAAAACGACGGGTATCCTGCCATCGAGAAATCCTCATCGGTAAGTTTTACCAAGGGTACCCCGTATGCTTGTATCGCATAGAACGTATTGTTCTTGATTACGTTTCTGGCGTCCGACATCGACATCGGGATATTCATGTCTATTTCGTAGGTGGTATCCGTGATATGCCAGTCATCGATTACGCCACCGTTTTCCTTCAGATTGATGTGGTTGAAGATATATCCGGCATGTGCGCTGTATCGTTTGCCCGTGTGAGAGAAGGCGAGGGAAAGAGCTTTGGCCTTCGAGCCTTGCCAGTCGTAGATTCCGCGAGTGCCTCGGTTGTGGTAGGTCAGGTTGAATCCGGTCGAAGGGGAGGCATTCTGTGCATGAATCAGCGAAAAGTTCTCTTCGGCGTATTTTTTTTGTCCGGCCGTCAGATAACCCGCTTGTGTAAAAGGCTTTTTTACGTTGTAAAAAGGCGCATTGTCCGGAGTGAAGATATAGGCATAGAAGGGGGACGAGAGGGTAAAATCCCGATTTTGCGGCCTTCGGAAGAAATTGAGAGGGATAGAGGCTCCGCCCAGATTGCCCAGATATGCATCGCCCACATCCTGCTTGAGGAAGGGGAAATCGATCTGGAAATCGGTCAAGAGCGTATCGATATCGATCATGCGAATGTTGTTGCCATGCATATCCACTTGCCATGCGAAGTTGTCGCGCATGCGGGTGGAGTCATCGAAAAAATAGGATTCGAGGGGTTTGCGTTCTTTTTTCTTGGTTGTGTCGGCCGCTTCGGTGTTTTCTCCTTCTTCGCCAGGGATTTCGAAAGGGTTTGCACTCGGGTTTT
This sequence comes from uncultured Rikenellaceae bacterium, assembly GCA_949284665.1. Taxonomy (GTDB): domain Bacteria; phylum Bacteroidota; class Bacteroidia; order Bacteroidales; family Rikenellaceae; genus Tidjanibacter. Next base: position 15,646 of record CASDWR010000169.1, read on the forward strand.
GATTGCCGTTCACGCCGTAATCTCCGCGTCCGAGGTCGTTCGTACGCATGCTTTGCCCCCACGATTTGCTTGTAGCAAATAGCGGTAGTGCAATGATTATCAGTGATAACAGCTTTCGGACTCTTCCTTTCGACATTCCTTTTTTCCTGTTACGACGGCGCAAAGATACGAAATTTTTACAATCTTCGCTTTTTGGGGCACGCCAGCCATTTTATAACAGACGTAAGAATGTAGAGAGTTATTATGAGACAGATACCTGAAAAATGGAAAACGATCAGAAAGACAACAGCCAGCGCCAAGAAAAGATATCGTGTTTCATTCCCTCGAAAACCGAAATTGCGGAATTTGAGTGAGAACATGCGAACGGGTGAAATCAACAACAGGGCCAGCACTACCGCACAAACGATTACTGCTGTGGGCATCCATACGGGGAAATCACCGGTGTAGCGACAGACGAAGTAGCCGAACGATCCGATCAGCAACGCATTTGCCGGGGTTGGAAGACCTTCGAAATCTTCGTGTTGAGAATCGTCGATGTTGAATTTGGCCAGTCGTAGTGCGGAAAAGGGGGCGATCAGGAGCGTGAGGCTTCCCCAAAGGCCCTCTCCACCGGTCAGGTAAAAGATCTTCAGGGCAATGATCGACGGCAACACTCCGAAAGTCACCATGTCGGCCAGCGAATCGAGTTGGACGCCGAGCGGCGACGGACACTTGAGCAGGCGTGCGGCAAAACCGTCGAGAAAATCGAAGACAGCTGCCGATATCATCAATCCGAATGCGATCGGAAGAGCGTTGACACTCGGTTCCGAGATCATGGCAATGATCGCCAGTGTACCGCAAATCAAGTTCAGCAGGGTAATTATGTTGGGTATCGAGAACAGTCTTATCTTCATAAATAATCCCTTTATTTTTTGCAAAGGTAACAAATTTTCCTATTTTTGTTTTGGGAAAGCCTCGGCTTTCGGTAAATCAACGAAAACGCGTAATGGATACGAATCGATATTGCATTATCATGGCCGGGGGGATCGGCTCCCGTTTTTGGCCGATCAGCCGTTCTGATCGCCCGAAACAGTTTCTGGATATTTTGGGAACCGGTAAAACATTTATTCGCAGCACATACGAACGATTCAGGACGATTATTCCCTCTGAGAACTTTCTGGTGGTGACCAACAGTTCCTATAAAGGACTGGTGCTCGAGCAGATTCCCGAATTGAGGGAAGGGCAGGTGTTGTGTGAGCCGCTCGGTCGCAACACGGCTCCCTGTATCGCTTATGCCGCATTTCGTATGAAAGCGGTCAATCCGCAGGCGACGATGATTATTACGCCGTCCGATCATTTGATCCTCGACGAAAGCACTTTTCTCGAAACGATCAAGGCGGGTGCCGAATTTGCCGAAGCGCACGATGCATTGGTTACCATCGGTCTTAAACCTACCCGTCCTGCCACCGGATATGGTTATATACAAGTTGAACCCGCTATGCTCGAGAATGGGGTGAATCGGGTGAAAACCTTTACTGAAAAGCCGACACTCGAAGTGGCGCGCATGTTCGTTGAGATCGGAGAGTTCTTTTGGAATTCAGGTATCTTTATCTGGCGTGTGGAGACCATTCTGGAAGCGATCCGGCGTTTCTTGCCCGATACCTACCAACTTTTCAGTTCAATTGCTCCGTATTATGCCACGCCATTGGAGCAGGGCCATATCAACCGTATTTATCCGGAATGCCGTGGCGTTTCGATCGATTACGGAGTCATGGAAAAGGCTGACAATGTCTATGTGCGGTGCAGCGATTTCGGTTGGAGCGACATAGGTACATGGGGCTCTTTGTACGAGTATATGCCGAAAGACGATGCCGGCAATGCCAATGAAGGTGCGGCAATCCCTTTCGATACGCACAATAGCATCATCAAGTTACCCGCAGGGAAAATCGCCGTGATCGAAGGCCTCGACGATTTTATCGTGGTGGATACCGATGACGTATTGATGATCTGTCCGAAAAATAATGAACAGAACATCAAGAAATTCATAGATACCGTGAAGTTCGAGAAGGGGGATGGGTTTATTTGACGGGTGGAGAATGTCGGTCGGTTCGGTTTTTTGAGACGGGCAGGTTATGGTGGATTTGTATGAGGAATTTCGACGCTGTGGCAGCGTTGTCTCGACTGACAGCAGAAAGTTGCAGCCGGGAGCTGTTTTCTTTGCCCTGCGCGGTGCTTCGTTCGACGGGAATCGTTTTGCTCTCGAAGTCCTGGATCGAGGAGCCTCTTTTGCCGTAATTGATGATAAAGTCTGTTATGCATCCGCAACGCAGGCCCAGCGTCAAAGGCTTTTCCTGGTATCCGATGTCCTGACCGCTTTGCAGGAACTGGCTGCAAGGCACCGTCGCGAATTGAAGATTCCGATATTGGCCATTACCGGTTCGAATGGGAAGACTACGACGAAAGAATTGATTGCCGCCGTACTGTCGCAGCGTATGCGGACGGACTTTACACAGGGAAATCTCAATAATCATATCGGCGTTCCGCTTACGTTGCTCTCCATGAATGATACCACGGAGTTCGGCATCGTAGAGATGGGGGCCAGTGCTCGGGGAGAGATTGCCCGTTTGTGTGGGATCGCCCAACCCGACTACGGATTGATTACCAATGTCGGTCGGGCACATCTGGAGGGGTTTGGCGGTACGGATGGGGTGCGCAAGGGGAAAGGAGAGTTGTTCGACTATTTGGCTGCTGCGGGTGGACGGGCTTTTGTGCGTCGCGATGACAAGACGTTATACGACATGGCGTGCGAACGGAAGTTGCAGGCAGAATGGTATGATGTTCATGCGGGCGATGGCGTTCTGAGCGCTCTAGAAGGCGATTACAACCGCTTCAATATAGCTGCTGCTGTAACGATCGGTCGTTTTTTCAATATCCCTGAAGAGGCCATTCGTGAAGCGATCGGTTCGTATGTCCCTTTTAACAACCGTTCGCAACGGATCGATGCGGGGAGCAACCGTTTGATCGTGGATTGTTATAACGCCAATCCCTCGAGTATGGAGGTTGCTATCGATAACTTCTTCAGAACGAAGTCTATAGAGAAAGGAAGTGAAATGCTGCACAGGATGTTGATTCTCGGAGATATGCTTGAATTGGGAAATTGGTCGGCCGAGGAACATCGCCGAGTGATTGATCGGGCACTCGACGGACATCCCGAACGCTTGATCTTGGTAGGACCGCATTTTGCGGAAGCGTTGGCCGATAAGAATTCCTTCGTTCGTACATTGCGGCCCGATGCGGTCGATGGGGAGCTTGCCTTGAGAAGGACGTGCTCGTTCCTGGATCCGGGAGGCGTTGTTAGCGAGATCGTTTCGTATGCCGATACGGAAACGGCATGCATGGCCTTGGAAAAGAAGTTGCCGCAAGGCTGTCTCGTGCTGATCAAGGGGTCGCGCGGAATGGGGCTCGAACGGATTGCCGAATTGTTTTGCAGACGAAAAACGGTGGAACCGACCGATGGATAGCCCCAAGGGGAGCATCCCGTTTCCGGTTTTCTCTGATTAAGTTCCGATTATTGTTAAAGCCGCAGGGCCCTGTTTTTTCAAGCGGGAGGGTGATCCTTTGCTTGTTGCGGCGACGCGAAGGTGTGAACCCATAACCCGGGCAAAAGGGCATTCGACGGATTATGAAATGTACGAAGTATTCGGAAGAGATGGTACCGGGAATTATACGGATAACCCCCGTTCGGGTATTCCGAATTTTGCATTTGAAGTGACAGGAGGGTGTACTCTCGTTTATGATGGGGAATACCCCGTGTCTTCCAAAAGGTGATCTCCATTTGCAGCGGCAACGGCCAATGCATCGCAACGCTCGTTCTCAGGATTTCCATCGTGGCCCTTGACCCATACGAATCGCACGCGGTGTTTGCGGTAGACTTGCAGAAAACGGGCCCAAAGGTCGGGATTTTTTTTCTCTTTGAATGCCTTCTTTTCCCAACCGAATACCCATCCCTTTTCTACGGCATCCACTACATATCTTGAATCCGAGTAGATGGTTACATCGCAACCGTCGTATTTCAGAGCTTCGAGTGCCGTAATAACGGCCAACAACTCCATGCGGTTGTTGGTTGTGAGTCGATACCCGGCACTAATCTCTTTGCGGTGAGGAGGTGCCAGCAAGACGACTCCGTATCCTCCGCGACCTGGATTTCCCTGTGCGGCTCCGTCGGTATAAACCGTTATGGTTTTGTTCATCTCTCTTTTGTTTTGTTGCGGTTTTGCGGGGTTGATGCCCAACTTCACGATCCGCCCTGTTTCCATGAACCGTTCGGGCTGCATCGAAGATATGGAAAAGTTCTGATTAAATCGCTTTATCAGACCCTTCCCCTCGTTGTGCCGGTCGGACGACCGTATCTACCTTTTGTTATTGTCCTTCGCCTCGATGCATAATGTGGCATGAGGTACGATTTTCAGTCGTTCTTTGGGAATCAGTTTCCCCGTTTCGCGGCAAATACCATAAGTCTTGTTTTCGATACGAACCAAAGCTGCCTCCAAATGTTGGATGAACTTCAGTTGGCGTTGAGCCAAACGACCCGATTCCTCTTTGGAAAGAGTGGCTGCCCCCTCTTCGAGCACCTTGAATGTCGGAGAGGTATCCTCCGTGTCGTTGCTTGCCGTATGTGTAATGGAGGCTCTCAACAGTTCGTAATCTTCTTTGGCCTTTTCGAGTTTGTCCAGTATGATCGCCTTGAATTCGGCCAGTTCCTCATCCGAGTAACGAGTCTTTTCTACTTCTGCCATAATAAATTCCTCCTTTACTGTTAAAAGTAATCTTCGATAAAGATAATATCTTTATAGATAAAAACCAATTTTTCTCCGAAATTAGTCTGACAAACATAGCAATGGTTTGTCGTGTTACATTGTTTCGGTCTAATTTACAGCCTTTTTCGTTACGCCGATTTTTATCGTCTGATCATCGATTTCCGCTTCGCATACGAACGATCCCCCGACTTTCTCCGTCGAACGGATATCATCGGCCAACGTCTGGGCGGCAATATAGGGTGCGAAATCATCGAGAGCTCCCTCTGTCAGGGGCGAGCGTTCGATTTCGATCGAGATTTTGTCCGTAACCTCGAATCCGCTCTCCTTGCGGATGTTTTGGATACGGTTAATCAACTCCCGGGCGATTCCTTCGCGACGGAGTTTCTCGGTGACCGTTACGTCGAGAGCGACAGTCAGTTTGCCTTCGGTTGCTACGAGCCAACCGGGCATGTCTTCCGAAGTAATCTCGAAATCTTCGCGTGTTACCGGCAACTCGCAGCCGTCAATCTTGAGTGTCCATGAGTCGCTGGCCTCGATGCGAGCAATCTCTTCCTGCGAGAATGATGCCACAAGGGCGGCAATCTGTTTCATTTGTTTGCCATATCTGGGCCCGAGTGTTTTGAAATTAGGCTTGATTCGCTTGGTAATCAATCCTGCCGTATCGGTGATCAGTTCGATCTCTTTGATGTTGACCTCTCCCTTGACCAGATTTTTGATGGCTTCGATCCGGCGTCCCGTTTCAGCATCCAATATGGGAACGATAATTTTCGAAAGAGGTTGACGCACCTTGATATTCACTTTGCGCCGGAGGGCGAGCACCATGGATGAAAGTTGTTGGGCAAGAGCCATCATCTCCTCCAGTTCGGTGTCGATCAGCGTCTTGTTTGACGTCGGGAACGGACTCAAGTGTACCGATTCGCCATGACGGCCGCTGACGTTGTTCAAATCGCTGAAAATACGCTCGGCAATGAAAGGTGCAAAAGGTGCGGAAAGTAGGGCAACGTTTTCCAGACAGGTATAGAGGGTCTGATAGGCTGCCAGCTTGTCATCGCTCATGCCGCCTCCCCAGAACCGTTTCCGGTTCAGACGGACATACCAGTTGGAGAGATTTTCTGTAACGAAGGTCTGAATGGCCCGGGCTGCCGGTGTGGGGTCGTAGTTCTCCAGTGATGAGGTCACATTCTCGATCAGTGTGTTGAGCAACGAGATGATCCAACGGTCGATTTCGGGTCGATCTTCAACGGGTATCTCTTTCTCGTGTCCCGTGAAGCCGTCTACATTGGCATAAAGGGCGAAGAAACTGTATGTATTATAGAGTGTGCCGAAAAACTTGCGACGCACCTCGTCCACGCCGTCCGTATCGAATTTCAGGTTGTCCCAAGGCTGGGAGTTGGAGATCATGTACCAGCGTACCGAGTCGGGTCCGTACTTCTCCATTACATCGAACGGGTCGACTGCATTGCCCATTCGCTTGCTCATCTTGTTCCCGTTCTTGTCGAGCACAAGGCCGTTGGATATGATATTCTTAAAGGCTACCGAGTCGAACAGCATGGTGGCGAGGGCATGGAGCGTGAAAAACCAACCTCGTGTTTGGTCTACACCTTCGGCGATAAAGTCTGCGGGATATACCTTTCGGAACTCTTCGGGTGAGATTTCGAAAGGATAGTGGACCTGTGCATAAGGCATGGCGCCGCTGTCGAACCATACATCGATCAGATCGCTCTCACGCATCATTTTTCCGCCCTTGTCCGAAACCAGAACGATTTGGTCCACGTAAGGGCGGTGGAGGTCTATCTTGTCATAATTTTCCTTGCTGTAATCACCTTCCACAAAGTTGGCCAGCGGATTTTCGGACATGAAACCGGCAGCCACCGATTTTTCGATTTCGGCTTTCAGTTCGGCGATCGAACCGATGCATTTGAGTTCCGATCGGTCTTCCGTAGCCCATACCGGCAGTGGGGTGCCCCAGAACCGTGAACGAGACAGATTCCAGTCCACCAGTCCTTCCAGCCAGCGGCCGAAGCGTCCCGAACCGGTCGATTCGGGCTTCCAGTTGATCGTCCGGTTCAGTTCGATGAGCCGGTCCTGAAGAGCCGTAGTCCGGATAAACCACGAATCGAGCGGATAGTAAAGAACCGGTTTGTCCGTTCTCCAACAGTGGGGGTAGGAGTGGGTATGTTTTTCGATTTTGAATGCCTTGTTTTCATTCTTGAGCATGACGGCGATATCCACGTCGAGTGTCGGGGCGTCGGCAGGTAATGATTCGTCGTATGCGTTTTTTACGAAACGTCCGGCATATTCTCCATATGCGTCGACATTTACGTACTCTTTTACATAGTCGGGATCGAGATCTTCTATCCGATAGAATTTGCCGCAACGGTCGACCATCGGTTGCTGTTTGCCTGCCCGGTCCACGAGTGTCAACGGTGCGATGCCGGCCTGTTTCCCTACCCGGTCGTCATCTGCGCCGAACGTAGGTGCGATGTGTACGATTCCCGTACCGTCGGCCGTGGACACATAGTCGCCCGTAATGACGCGGAATGCATCGCCCATCGGTTTGATCCAGGGGATCAATTGCTCGTAACGGATATCCGTCAACTCGGAACCTTTCCAACACTTCCCGTCTACCGAAAATGTCCCCTCGGCTTTGGGTGGGAAATAGGACGATACGAGTTCTTTGGCCATGATGACCGTTTCTGCCTGTTGCGAATAAGGGTTGAGGCATTTGATCCGAACATATTCGATGTCGGGTCCCACTGCCAATGCCGTATTCGAAGGGAGAGTCCAGGGAGTGGTTGTCCAGGCGAGAAAATAGAGGTCGCCTTCCGCTCCGTCGAAAAGGAACTCACTGCGCGCATCGCGGATTACCTTGAACTGGGCGGTGCAGGTGGTATCTTTCACATCCCGATAACAGCCGGGTTGGTTGAGTTCGTGGTTGCTCAATCCTGTGCCTGCTGCCGGCGAGTAGGGTTGGATGGTATACCCCTTATAGAGGAGTCCTTTCTCGAACAGTTGTTTGAGCATCCACCAAAGAGTCTCGATGTATTTGTTGTCGTATGTGATATATGGGTCGTCCATGTTGATCCAATATCCCATCTGACGGGTGAGTTTTTCCCATACGTCCGTGAATTCCATCACGGCTTTACGGCAGGTGCGGTTATACTCTTCGATGGTCAGTTTGACGCCGATGTCTTCTTTCGTGATGCCGAGTTTCTTTTCCACGCCCAACTCTACGGGCAGGCCGTGCGTATCCCATCCTGCTTTGCGGTGTACCAGAAAACCCCGCTGTGTCTTGTATCGGCAGATGATATCTTTTATGGTGCGGGCCATCACATGGTGGATGCCTGGCAGACCGTTTGCCGAAGGGGGACCTTCGTAAAAGACGAAAGCGGGGCAACCTTCACGTTGGGTGATGCTTTTGTGGAACGTATCTTCGCGATCCCATTTTTCGAGCACTTCCTGTCCGGTCCGGGTCAGGTCTAGGCCTTTGTATTCTTTAAATTTCTTGCATTCCATCATTCGATTCGAGTTGTAGACGTTTGGGAATATATAACCTGCAAAGGTATACATTTTTTCGAGAATGCAAACAAGTTTTTCTGCTTATCGCATCGGAGGTGAGGGTATGGAAGGAGCAGCCCGGTGATCGGAGTACGAGCGGATAACAAGGTATACTCCGGTGAAGATAACGATAGCGGCGATTCCGGTATCCCAATGTAGTTTGTCGAGACCCATTGCAACGGAGATAGTAGCGGCTCCGATGGGCTGGAGGTAGCTGAACATGCTGCTTGCGGTAGGTTGTACGAACTTTAAAGACCATGCCAACAACAGATTCGGCCCGAAAGTCGGGATAAGAATGACGAAGAGGTAAGCCCACCAGGCTTGCGTCGTAAATGAACTGTAGGCGGTATGAATTACGTCGTGCAGCCCGAATGGCAGAATAAAGAGAGCTCCGAAACAATATACCCAGCGCATGACAGTGAGAGGAGAGTATTTGGCTACTACACTTTTGAACCAAATCAGGTAGAGTGCAGACACGAATGCACACATCAGTACCATCAGATTGCCCCGTATGTCTGAAGCTCCATGTGCGTCTGAGGCTCCGAATAGTATGGCCATGATTGCACCGCCCATTCCGAGGATTACGCCGATGAGTTTCCCGGGAGAGAAACGTTCGATGTGGATGATGACCGAGATGATAAGAACAATGATCGGGGAGACGGTATCAATGATGGCGCCATCGATGGGACTTGTGCGGGCCAGCCCCTCCATCAGGAATACTTTGCGCAGTACGGCGGCCAGCAGGGCGGCCCCGATGAGTTTGAGGCGGTCTTTCGGTTCTACTGTTTCGTGTTTGGAGAAAGGAAGGG